>JADKCL010000016.1 GCA_016718825.1 Bacteroidota bacterium
TAATGGGTTACGGAATGTCTGGTCAAACCCTATCCTTTCCGATATCCTCCTAAACCACGGATGATTCATAAACGGGGATATGTCCCGCAAATTTTAAACTGAGCAGTGGGGAATTTTCCTTCCAATACCTTCGTTGCGAAGAAAACATTTGGGCATTTGTTTATCTTCGGAAAAGTTTTCTCCAACACGTTGCACTGAAAAGAATTATTTTAATCTTCCTTGCTTGCATGCTTTTCAATTTGCTTGGACCCAATTTTGGAATCCTCAGTTTCTGGCGTTACCACTACGCTGACGGGTTGGATTTTATTTCAGCAACCCAAGGTTGGGTGGTTGGGAATGATGGCGTGATTTTGACGACGTCGGATGCAGGTCAAACTTGGGTACAACAAAACTCTGGCACCACGTCACACCTGACGTCTGTCTCGTTCACCAATGTTTCAGTTGGAATTGCCGTGGGCGAAAATGGTAAAGTTGTCAGGACAACCGATGGAGGAACTAATTGGATGCAAGTTAGTTCAGGCGTCTCCCACGCATCAACCGTGTTCAAATCTCCCCAGGAAATTGGGCCTACTACGTAGGAAATGGGGGAGCAATCCGCAGGTCCATAGATGCTGGCGCAACGTGGACTCAACAAAGTTCTGGACTGACCGAGGATTTGTATGGACTGAGTTTTGCAACTCCCCTTGGATGGTTTTCCGGCGAAAATGGCAAAGTGAAATCCACAACCAACGGCGGTGCGGGCTGGACGCCTTTAACAACGGGCCACACGGAAACCATTAAATCCATTGACTTTATAGACGATCGCTATGGTTGGATGGCAGGAACAAATGGTCTCGTTAAACGAACGACCAACATGGGGCAGCTCTTGGACAAATCAAAGCAGTAATGGATTCGACGATTGAATGCATCCATTTCTGTCGCCATTCTAAGGGATATGCGGTTCATAGCAACTATGTCATGACAAGCACCAACAGTGGGGCAGCGTGGACACAAGATTCCGTTACGCCAAATTCCCTCCTTGCCATAGAGTTCTCTACCAACACAGCTGGATGGGCCGTAGGCACCAATGGTACGATTTTGGGGCATTCAACAACCATGTCAACTTCACAAGAAAGCCAACCTAATGAAGTCGCATTTATCCAAACCCTGCAACAGATCAGTTAAACTTCCGAAAATGATTAAGCTAGTGAAGCCCAGATTATAATGTCCATGGCGGTGGTTTGCGAACTGCATCCAGAAAATTCGCCATCGATGCCTTGCCAGATGGGATTTACTTTCTTAAGAGTACTTACCAAGGCTGGGACTTCTACCACAAATTTTGAAGGAAATAATATTTTTTGCCCAATATCCATCCATAGGTCCCTTGAATTGAATGGCCTAGCAATAGGTTCAGGATTGCCTATTGGATTGTGATTGCATATTGAGATGCCCGCAATGGAGACCGAGAAATCGTATGGTTCCCTGCAACATTCAATGCTAACCCTTCCGGATTCCAACCCAGATCAAGGATGAATCAAATCCTGGGATATGATCTTCAAGCTGGTTCAAAATCTCATCGATGCGTGGCTCCTGCGTTTTCCATTCTTCGTAGGCCATCGGATTAAACCCTTCGTAGGGATCGGCCCCCGAAGTCGTGCTTGCTTGCATCATTTCCTTGAAGCCATTCACCCAATGCTGCACCTTGGCCTCCCACGACATCGAAGGATAGGTGCGTTGCCAAAATTCTTCTTGCTTGCGCTGATACGCGAGCACCCACGCGGGAATGTTTTCCTTTTCCGTTTTCATCGGGATGAAGATAAGTTGAAATCCGGCCCTGACCGTCAATTATCTTGTATTTTCCCTTGGCCTTGGACGATCAAGAAACATGATTTTCTCCCAACCAAGGTCTGTAACCAAGTTCATTCATTCCGTTCTTGGTAGGAATTCACTATTTTGAGGCTGTTTTGAAGCATTTGCGTATGAAAAAGGGAAAACGAATTGGAAGCTTGGTGATTTTGGCGATGATGGTTCATGTTGTCGCCTTGGCGCAGGTCGTGCAGAATACACGGGTCGATTACCGTGAATTCCAATCGCCGATTCGCAACCAAGAAAGCCGCGGAACTTGCACCGCTTTTGCCGTGGTGGCCGCCATGGAGACCTTTCCGGGGGTGCCATCCGACCTGAGCGAGCAATACATCTACGCTTGGGCGAAGCTCAACCATTATCAAGAGATGGAGGAATACGATCAAGGCGCGCCACTCTCCTTCTACTGCGACATTTTGCAGCGCGAAGGTACCGTTGCCGAATCGGAAGCGCCGTACACGCCATTCAAACCGCTTTGGGCCAAGGATGCGACCGACTCCGAAAAAATGCGTGCCGATATTCAAAGCAATCTTTACGGGATGCTGAGTTTTCAGGACTATACCTTCAAACTGAACTGGAACTTGATGAACCTTCGCAAAGACGAAGCCGCCAAAGACGTGGCGTGGATCCAGCAGCAACTGGACAATGGCGTGAAGGCTATCCCTGTTGGATATGGCGTTTCGGGAAAATACTGGTTCTCCTGCCCAGCGACGGAGGAGCAAATGTTGCGCCCAGAGGATTTCCTGGAAGTCGAGGTCGATGGCGAATTCATCCCCTACTTTCGGGCCAGCTTCCTGAATGCAAAATTGGCTGAGCAAGTGGAAAGTGGCGAAATTCTGGCCAAATTCACCGATACCAACTTCGTCGCCAAAGAAGGCCATGCGGTTTCCATCGTGGGCTACAACGAAAAGGGATTCCTCATCAAAAATTCCTGGGGTACCACTTGGGGCGAAAACGGTTACGGTTGGGTAAGTTATGATTATCACAAAATATTCTGTGGCGAAGTTTTGGTGATCAGGGCATTGCAGTTCGCAAGAGGAATCGGCGGCGAAAACAATGTCTGGAATCCAAGTGGGTATCAGTTGAAGGTTCAGCCCTACCGCTACATCAATTCAGTACTGAAAATGCATGTCGAGGGTGCCGAATTAAGTTTGGTCTGGACCGGCGAAGGAAGGCCTGAAACCCTGTCGGAAGTTACGTACCGCATGCTCGACGCAAACGGGAAGTTCGTTGAAGAAAAATCAGGCTATGTCCAAGGCATCTTTGCTGGCGAAGGCGACAAAATGGGCTACCCTGCGAATGTCCTCGATGGAAAATTCAATTCTGGAAGGACCAAATGGACCGTTGAGGTCGCTGGAAAATCAGCTCGGGGAAGAGTTTTGTGCGGAGGTTCAACATCGCCGGGCGGGAGAATGCCTGTTATGTTGGGCAGTAACCGTGGTAGATATTTTGATTGGGCACGCAACCATCGGCCCCTTATCAATTCCGCCAAGAATCGAGGCAGGACCATTGGTTTTCAGGCATTTACCAAGAACAAATCTACCCCCCGATCCTCACCCGAATACCCTCACTGTGTGAGGTAAACTCTGGCGCATACATGCATTGCAAGGTCGTGATGCCATTTGAAAACTCACCTTTGTGCGTGGCGCGCAGGGGGTATTCGAAGACGTATTTTCCTTTGGGTAGCCAATCGAAGAAGAAGTTGGTGGCGGCGTCGCGGGTGGTTTCGTAGTAGCCGAGGCCATTTTGGTACTTGTACTGTGACAGCACGTTGATCGGTTCGAATCCGCTTGCCCGCATGTCTTTGAGGTGGACGTATTCCATGTCGCGGTCGGTTTCGATGATGATACGCACCTTGACGAGGTCGCCGGGTTGCAATTTCTGACCCGACTGAATTGCGACAAGCACGGGGCCATTCGCCGAATTTTGCTGCAAATAGAGCTGTTTCGTGATTTTGGCTTTGTTCGCCGCAAAGGTAATCTTGTCCAATTGCTCGAAATATTGCCAGTAAACCGCGCCCCAAGCGACGACTTGATTGTTGTTTCTTACGGTCACGTTGGCCATTGTGGGTTGGATGGCTTCTCCCTGACCAACTCGTTTTGAAATAGCCTGTGCCGGCTTCAGCCTTGATTTTGGGATCCTTCAACGGATCAAGCTGTTTTCCGCCGACAGTGATCGTTGCCAGTTTGGACTGCGAAAGGAAATCCGTGCCCCGCAGCAACAATGCGTAGCAAGCCTCTGCCGTCGCCTTGGTCGTCTTCCAATCTTGCGTTTGCTTCTGTTTCAAGAGCCAGATTTTCATTTCTTCGACGCTTTCGGCATCGTCGGCAATCTCGTCAAATGCCTCAATCAACAGTGCCTGCGTCTCAATTGGTGCTTGGTACCAATACATTCCGTTTCCATCCGCCTTCCAATACATGCCCATCTCGTCGTCGTGGAAGCTGAATTCCTTGAGGGACTTCAGAATCGCGGCAGGCGTCTGTTTGTCGCCATTTCGGTGCAAGGCCAAGGCGATCATGCCTTGATTGTAGCGGTTGAATTCCAGCCAATAGCGTTTGGCTTGGCTCTGATAATACGAACCCGCCATTTGGCTGCCCACTGAAAATGGCACTTCGGGAAAAAAGCTTCTTGCATAGAGGTAATGCACTTGATCCCAGCCGATATGATGGTTTTTCATGTCAACGGCCGGGATATTCTTCAACAGCCATTCGTAGTCCTCCCAGATCATTTTATCCATGGCACCGATAGCCTGGACGAGCATCTTACGGGTTTCTGTGTCCTGCTTCAAGGAATGTGCCCCCAATCGATCCAAATGACCCAAGCCGGCGACGACGTGTTGCGTGATGTAACGGCTGTCTTGCATTCCCGGAAACCAACAGAAAGCTCCGTTGTGCAGTTGTGCATCCTTGAGTTTCTTCAGGGACCTGTCCATCTCTGCGCCCATTTTGGTGAGGTCAAACAACAAGCCGACGTTGCGTTTGCGTTGCGTTTCATTTTGCGCATTGATCACCCAGGGTGTCTCTTCGAGCAGCAGGTTTTTGAACTCCTGATTTTTCTCCAAGTTGCTGACCAAGGCTTCTTTGTCGCTGTTTTTCCATTGATCGAAGACGGCTTTGATCCGTGGATGTGAATTGGCGATGTGGCTCGCAAGGGCATTCGCATAAAATCTCGAAAAGGTCTGTTCTGTGCATTCGTAGGGATATTCCATCATGTAAGGCAGGGCTTGCACCGCGTACCAAGCAGGGTTGGATGTGAATTCCAGGGTGAGTTTATGTTGCCGCAAAGTCGGACTTTTCACGGTGCGGAGACGCTGGAAGTCAAATGTTTTGGTTTCCAAGGGACGTACCGGCATCGACATCGCCTCCGTCACCAACATCGAATTGGTCAGCACGGGCAAGGTACTTTCCTCGCCATCGCTGAAATTGCCCGCCATGGCTTTGACGCGATGTGTGACTGCCTGAATGCCGGCAGGAATCTTCAATTTCCAGCTCAAGGACACGCTTTTCCCCTTTTCGAGGTCGAAATTTTGAACAGGCGTGTTGTTGGACAATTCGGCGTCGATCGGTTTCATGGTAAGCGCATCGAGCAATTCCAATTGGGCGACGCCCTGCATGGCGGCCTCGCTCAGGTTCGTGATTTTGGCGCTGTAGCTGATTTCATCGCCTTCGCGGAAGAACCGTGGCACGGTCGGCTGCACCATCAATTCCTTTTGGGTGACCGTTTCAGCGTCTTTGTAGCCGGTTTTCAAGTCCTTGGTATGGGCGAATGTCCGGAATTTCCAGCGCGTCAATGCCTCCGGCATCGTGAATTTCAGGATCACATTGCCTTGCGCATCGGTGCGGAGTTGCGGGAAAAAGAAGGCGGTTTCATTGAGGTTGGAACGGACCTTGACCTTGGAAAGGCCGGAATTGCTGCGGGGGATTTCAAAGCATCAAATACCAAACTGGCATATCCTGCAGGGGAATTCCATCCATCCTGAAACGTGTTTCCGTCGGCTGCCCTAAAGCACTGATCCTCCCAAGAGGACAAAGCGGCAAAGGATTGGTACATCTTCTCCATTCCCAAGATTGAGTCCGAAACGCATCCAAGGACTGGTCATACATCGTGGCAAGAAGTTCAGCGACGACCTTCTCCCCTTTTGGACCCTTGATCTTGACAAGCCATTCCTCTTTGGCACCCGGCAGCAACTTGTCCCGAAAAGTGGCAAATTCGATCTGCAATTGCTTGTTGGTCCAAGGTACATTCACTTTCATTTCCTGCGAATGGACCCGCCCATTTTTGACAAACAGCATTCGAAACTCGAAGCCACCCCGGTCCTCCTCCCGAATCGGAAACTTGAATTGCTGCCGATGCTGACCAATGCAGATCCACTCGGATCGGATCTTTTGCCTTTTTGCACCACTTCCATCAGCATCCATCCACCGTCCTCATAAGACGTGCCGATATCGAAAATCGCCGTCTCTTCCGGCTCATATGTTTGCTTTAAGGGCGATACCCAAAGGGGCTGTCTAAAAGGGAGTTCCGATTCATTTCTCCCATACAATGTGAAGCGTTTTACAAACTTGACCTCTGCGCCGAACTTGTCTTTGCAGCTAGCCTCAAATTCGTATTCACCCTGCAGCAGTTGGCGAAGGTTTTTCAGCAAAAGGCTGTCGTTGAGTTTGGTGTCAAATGTAGATTGAAAAACCCTTTCGGTGCGTTTTCTGACTTCCGCATTCGATTCATCACCATAAGGCAAGTCTGGAAAAAGCCGCTGAAAATCCTTTTTGGTGGTAATATGTTGATCTGGTTTTGCCCATCTTCTCGGCAGAATCAAGTCTTTGGGTGACTCCAGACGATGAATTTCGATTTTTCCTTTTGTGGGTTCGGGTTCACCGTTGAGGTTGTTGACTTGAATTTTGACTCCTGCGAATCCTTCTTTTTCGATGGATTCGGGAATATCGACGGTCAAATCGATTGCTTGGTAGCCGACAGAGACAATTTGGGTAGCGGATTGCGTCTCGCCGGTGATGTCCACGACATCGGCAATCACTTCGTAGTCAAACTTTGGGCGCAGCGAACCCTCCAAACTTTCGTCGGGAATCGCCGTGAATTCGATTTCGAACTTGCCATTGGCATCCGTTTGGACCGTGCCGTTTTCGACTTCCATGGGTGACGTGGTGGGCAGGCTATAGCCCCAGCCCCAGAATCCGCACCAAGGAAAGGTCGCAGTGCGCACAACGCGGTAGTTCACGGGCACATCCGCGAGGCTCGCGCCTGCATAAGCGACGGCTTTTCCACTGACTTTGACTGCGGTCCCAAGTTTGAAGCTGCCGACCACGGGCTCAAAATCCACCTCGAATTTCGGCCGCTTGTAGTCCTCGACTGAAAAAGATACCTCTCCAAATTGATCGCCGATGCGCATGTCCCCGGTTACTTGCCCTTCCGGCGCCACAAAAGATCCAGCAAACGAACCGAATTCGTTGGTGCGCAATTCCAACGTCTTGAATTCCTCCCCCAAGCAGTCGTGAATCTCACATTCGTCGTCGCGCCGGCCAAAACGCGCTCATTGCGACCATCGATTTGCGTTCGGATTCCTTTGAAATAAATCGTCTGCCCCGGTCGGTAAATGGCACGGTCGGTAAAAAATCGTGTGGACTGCCCGCTGCTCAATTCAAGCTCATCGCGGTAATCGGGATAGAGGTTTTCCCTGCTAACGAGGGTGTCTTTTCCTCGAATGAACTCCAGAAAATGCGCACCCGACTCGATAGAATCTGCAACAAAAACATGCCCTTGCGCGTCCGTGTGCCTGACGTTACGTAGCTGAATTTCCCTCCAATTGATGGAATAATCTGATTCACAGCCAAATACCTTTGTCTCGACATTCGGTAAGGGTTCGCCGGTCGTCCGATCAAAGACAATGAATTCCATTTCAGCGTCCTCAAGTTCTCTGGAAACGAATCCCATTTCGGAAACGGCAAACGCTGAGACATTGATCGCCTGATTTTCCAATGTGAAAGCGGAGTCGCTGCAAACCAAGAGCCGGTAATTGCCAACCTCCAAGGCCGGAATGACCATTTCCAAGTGATGATTTCGGAGACTTCCGTCTTGCGGGAGTTTGAGTGTCCATTCATGCTCCGGTTTGATTTTGCATAGCTGCTCATTGGTTTCCCTTTCGGAAAAAATCTTGCCTTATTGCTCATACGCTGCAGCGACCTTCACAATCCGGCACCAAACCTGATCGACATTTTGGTAGGAAAGCGATGCCAACGAAGGATGACCTAAGGCTTGAACACCTTCCAAGGACACGTCGATCTCCTTGGAAAGCAAGTCGTTGCGAAGATTCGCACAAAACCGTCCACCGTCTGATTCATAATACTCGTCCAGCGCTTCCTCGACAAGTTCAAGGGCTCTTTTTCTTGCCCAACGATTTTTCTTGCTTGTCGCACCTTCGGGTTCGTAAGGCAAACGCATGTAATAGAGCGCCAATTCCGCTGCAACGAATGCACTCACGTCGCTGCGTCGATTTCTTTGATATAGGTCATTCAACGCTGCTTCAAAAGACCGTCACTATTTTCCACCACGGCATTTTCGGCAGCATATTTGAGCCGTTCCAAGTCAATCATCACCCGAGCCGCGGGATCACGCTCAAAGCGATGATTTTGCCCAGAAGCTGAAAGGTTTGTAAAGCTTTGAGCTCAAACGAATTGGAATCCGACTGCGGGAAAGCAAAAGCGTCAAAGTCGATGCCCGTGGCAAACACGATGGGATCATTGATCCTGAAGCGATTGGCGGATTGAATCAAGGAGGTATTGGGTTCCTCATAGAATTCGATGGCCCGCCAGGCCAACAAATCGAGCATGGATGGCCGATAGCGACGCCCGTCATACCCACTTCGGAAAGACGCATCAAAATAGTCCAGCGGCACACGGCGCAGGCTATCGGCGGGAATCAAAGAAAGTGCATATTCCTTTGCAGCCTCAGCAGACAACTTGGCGAGGGACCAAGTGCGCAGGTCGGTGTTTTGTTTCGGAAACCAATTGCGTTTGGTCACCTGGCGCCACAACATTGTTCCCGCATAGCCTCGGTAAACCTCCCCAAGAACAGAATGCCCCATTTGGCGCATGGGGAACTGCAACCTCGGAATCCAGGTTTTGAGTAGCGAGATCACCTCGACCTGACCGTCTTCGTGGGCCTGTGGGATGATATCCATTCCCGCATACATCACGCCTAGAAGTTCTGCATCATTGTGCGTGCAGTAGGCCTTTTGCGCAAGGTTTTGCCATTCTTTGTAGGCACTTTTGGGCAGTCCTTGGTTGAGATTCGCTTCCATCCGACCGTAGGTGTCGTGATCGAGTTCCGGTTCCGGATAGTCAAACATCTCAGGATCGCTCCCACCAAATTGCCAAAGCCACAGCGTCATCAGCCCCACCAACAGCAGGAACACCCAGATTGCTTTTTTCTCGTTTTTCATGTGCCGAATGGTTAATTGGCGCCTTACAACTTAGTCTGAACGATGAAGTTCGTGAATTTATGCGGGATTTGTACGTTGAAAAACCAAGCGTTGGAAATCTGGAAAATGGTTCACCATCACCCAAAAATGGCAGTGGGCCTCCGAATTCCTATCGAAAGCCCACCGCCAAAATCAAGTGAAAACAATGCCGTTCGGAAGCGACCTAGCCCCAATCCTCACCCGGATGCCCTCGCTGTGCGAGGTAAACTCCGGCGCATACATGCATTGAATCGTCGTGATGCCGTTGCTGAAGTCACCTTTGTGCGTGGCGCGCAAGGGGTATTCGAAGACGTATTTTCCTTTGGGCAGCCAATCGAAGAAGAAGTTCGTGGCGGCGTCGCGAGTGGTTTCGTAGTAGCCGAGGCCGTCTTGGTACTTGTACCTTGAGATGACGTTGATCGGCTCGAAACCCGAGGCACGCATATCTTTCATGTGCACGTACTCCATGTCGCGATCGGTTTCGATGAGGATGCGCACGACGACTTTGTCGCCCGGCTTCAGCATGCGCTTGGTGTCGATCAAGGTCAATTTCGGACCGGTTGGCGTGATTTCTTCGAGGAACAAGCCCTTTTGAATCGAGACTTTGTTTTCTGCGAATGTGATCTTGTCCAACTGCTCGAAATACTGCCAGTAAACTGCGCCCCAAGCCGCGACATTGTTGTTGTTCTTGACTTCGACCTTGCCCATTTCCGGAGAAATGTCGCTGCCCATCCAACTTGTCTTGAAATAACCCGTTCCAGCCTCGACTTTGAGGGTCGGATCGTTGGCGGGATCAAGCTTTTTGCCGCCGATCGTGATGTCGGCCAATTTGGATTCGGCGAGGTAATCCGCGCCTTTGAGCAACAGCGCATAGCAAGCCTCTGCGGTCGCCTTGGTCGTCTTCCAATCCTGCGTCTGCTTGGATTTCAGCAGCCAAAGCTTCATTTCCTCGACACTTGCCTGGTCATTGGCGACCTCGTCAAATGCCTCGATCAACAAGGCTTGGGTTTCGATTGGCGCTTGGTACCAATACATGCCGTTGCCATCGCCTTTCCAGTACATGCCCATTTCGTCGCTTTTGAGGGCGAATTCCTTGAGCGACTTGATGATGGCAGGCGGCGTGACTTTGTCCTCTCCGCGATGGAGGGCCAAGGCGATCATGCCCTGATTGTACTTGTTGAAGCCCGTCCAGTACTTTTTGGCCTGGAGGAGATAATAGGACACAGCATCCTGACAACCGCTGCGCACCTTGATGTCTTTGAAAAAGCTGCGTGCATACAGGAAATGGACCTCATTCCAGCCGATATGCTGCTTGGACATATCCACCTTGTTGCGAATGAGCCAATCATAATCCTCCTTGATGCGTGAATCGAGGTAGCCGACGGCCTTTTCGAGCATGTTCCAGACATCTTTGTCTTCGCGCACGCTCGTAACGCCCAAGTGGTCGAGGTGCCCGAATCCGCAGACGATATGCTGCGTCATGTAGCGACTTTCGGGCATTCCGGGGAACCAAGTAAATCCGCCGTTGCTTACTTGGGCTTTGATCAGCTTCTTTTTGGCGCGCTCGAGTTCGTCGCCCATCTTGTTGAGGTCAAACAACAAGCCGACGCGCTTTTTGCGCTCGCCTTCGTCCTGCGCATTCATTACCCAAGGCGTCTCTTCCAACAGCAAGTATTTCAGCTCTTGGTTTTTCTCCAGATTGCTCAGCAAGGCCTCTTTGCCGGCGGTTTTCCACTGCTCAAATACTTGCTTGATGCGTGGGTATTTGTTGGCGATGTGACTCGCCAAGCTGTTGGCGTAGTATCGGCTGAAGGTCTGCTCCGTGCATTCGTAGGGATACTCCATCATGTACGGAAGCGCCTGAATCGCATACCAAGCGGGATTGCTGGTGAATTCCAGCGTGAGCTTGTGGTTGCGCAAGGTGGTGCTTTTGTTGTCGATCATCCGCCTGAACTCAAAGGTTTTGGTCTGCAGCGGACGCAACGGCATCGGCATCGCCTCGGTCACCATCATCGAATTCGTCAGGACTGGCAAGGCGCTTTCTTCTCCATCGCTGAAGGTTCCTGCAACGGCTTTCACACGGTGCGTGACGGCTTGAATGCCGGATGGAATCTTCAAAGTCCAGGAAATGGCAGCGCTTTGGCCCTTTTTGGCGGAGAAACTTTGCAACTTCTGCGAATTGCCCAATTCCACGTCGATCGGTTTCATGGTCAATGCATCAAACAGCTCGAGGGTAGCCTGACCATCCATGTCCTTGTCGCTGAGGTTGCTGACCTTTGCCATGTAGATGATTTGGTCACCTTCGCGGAAGAAACGCGGCGCATTCGGCATGACCATGAGTTCCTTTTGCGTCACGACGCTGCCTTCTTTGTAGCCGACTTTCAGGTCCGTGGTATGCGCCAACGTCATGAATTTCCAGCGCGTCAATGCCTCGGGCATCGTGAATTTGAAGATCACATTGCCTTGGTCATCGGTGCGGAGCTGCGGGAAGAAGAATGCGGTTTCGTTGAGGTTGGTGCGGACTTTCACATCGCCGAGGTTGGCCTCCTTGCCGCCCCTTTTGTCTTCATCCTCGCCGTCGGATTCAGTGGGTTTTGAAACGGAAGCGGATTGCTCCTTTTTCATCGGTTCTTCTGCCACTGAATCCATCATGACTGCGGATTCAGCATAGCCTTCTGCTTCCTCGCGATCGCCATTGTTGGCACTTCTTCGTGGCGCAGATTTTGGAAGCGCTGCACCGGTCGCCATGGGTGAGGGATGCACCATCCGCCGGTAGTCGAGGTAATCGATGGGATATCCAAACCAGTTGATCGCATCAAAATACTGCTCAAAAGACTCTCCATCGGGGTTCCAATCCTGGGAGACGACGCTCGTGGTGATCACCGTAAAGCTTTTGTATTCCTGCCAATTGAGGCTATTGTAATAGCTCGGATTCAGGTACATGCTCCAATAATTGCCTCTGAAGGCATCCAAGGAGGCATCGTACATGCCCGCGACGAGTTCTGCCGCAACACGTTCGCCATCAGGACCTTTGATCTTCACGGTCCATTCCTCATTGGAACCGGGAAGGAGCTTGTCGCGGAAGGTGGCATATTCGATTTTCAGCTCCTTGTTGGTCCAAGGCACCGTAATGCTCGGCGAAACATGGGCAAAACGTCCATCCTTCACAGTCATCAAATGCGCCCCGAAGTTTCCGCGGTGCTTCTCCTCCACGGGAATGGAGAAATTGCGCTTACCTGCCGAAAGTTTGATCCATTCGCGGCTCACGGTTTTGCGCTTGTGCTCGATTTCATAAAGCAACCAAATCTCCTTCTGCGCGGTTCCGACGGTGAAATCGGCAGATTCTCCGGGTTCACACACCAACTTTCCGGCGTTGTACCAGAGATTTTCCTGCGTCGGAATCCCGGATTCGTCAGGCCCGCTCAAATTGAAGTAGCTGATGCTCTTAATTTCGCTGCCAAACTTGTCTTGGGTCTTCAATTCCAAGATATAACGCCCTTGTGGCCAGTTCTTGCACTGCTTCAGGTCAAGGCTGTCATTCTTTTCAGAATCAAATGACTCTGAATACACCTGCTTCACCTTTTCCCATTTCTGTTCGTCCAATTCATCCTTGTAGAGATCATTGGGGAATTGGTTGTAAAACTCAGATTGGCTGAGGACAAACTTGTCCGGCTGCGTCCAAAAGCGACTTTTGAAAACCCGGTCGGGCTGCCGCAATTGGTGGATGGTGATCGTGCCTTTGGCTGCTTCAGGCTGACCATTCAAGTTGGTGGTGCTGATCTTGAAGCGGTTTTTGTCGGCTTTGGAAATCTCTGATCCCAGAACCACTTCTGCATTCAGTGCCAGATATCCAACGGAAGCGTTGGTGCTGCTGCTATGCGTTTCGCCGGTGATATCGACGACATCCACGCTGATTTGATAGTTGAATTGTGGCTTCAAATCTGCGGAAAGCGAGCGGTCAGGAATGGCTTGGAATTCAACTTCGAATTCGCCCATTTCATTCGTAATACCCACGCCGCTGGTGATTTCCATCGAACTTGTCGGCGGCATGATGCGTCCCCAGCACCAATAACCCCACCATGGGAAGGATGCAGTGCTGACAACGCGGTATTTGACCTCGGCGCCATCGATGTTGGAGCCGGCATAGGCAACAGCCTTGCCTTTGACCTTCACCTTTTCGCCGAGCTTAAAGCTGCCCTTGACCGGCTCAAAATTCACCTCGAATTTGGGCCTTTTGTAATCCTCCACCGAGAAATAGACGTTTCCATGCGCATTTTGAATGTGCATTTGGCCTGTCAATTGCCCCTGTGGCGCCACAAAGGTCCCTGAAAAAGAGCCGAATTCATTCGTTTTGAGGTTTTGGGTCGCAACCTTCTGATAGTTGGCATCATAAAACTCAACATCCGAACTGTAATTCGTAACGATGCTACTGCGTTCACCATCGGTTTCGATCGTGATTCCTTTCAAATATACGGTCTGTCCCGGACGATAAATTCCCCGGTCAATGAAGAAAAAGGTCTTTTTCGTCATTTGAATGGGATTTTCACGGTTGCGGCTCACATACCAATTGTCATTCGTCGTCAAGAAGTCATCCTTGAATTTGAAATCGATTTGATAGTCTTTGTAGTCGCCGTCACTCTTGAGGATAAAAAATCCGTCCTTGTCCGTGATGTGCTTAGGGCCGATGCGGGTCAGGTACTTGCGTTTGTCATAATCATAGTAGCGCTCGACAGACTGCGCCTCAGCGCCTGCCATCGGTTCACCCGTCGTGCGGTTGAACACCACGAATTCGACCAATCCGCTTCCAAGACTGCGCTCGCTGAAGCCGATATTCGAAACGTGGGTGATGCCATAGGCAAGGCCTTCTCCGGAATTCTTGAATTCAGGATGGGTGGCGACCAAGAGGATGTATTCCCCGACCGGTAACGCCGGTGCAGGCAATTGAACACTATGCGAATTGTAGTCTTGGTCTACCGGGAGCGCAAAATTCCATTCCTTGACGGAAGGCTCCTTGGTCAATTTCCTTGTCCAATCTTCGTAATTGTCCTCTGCCATGTAATTTTTAATGGCGGTGGTCGTCTTGATCGCTCGGAACCAAACCTTTTCAACATTGCGGTAAGTCAAGGATGTCAAAAACGGCTTTCCGGGTGCATTGATCTTTTCGGCCATCAAGGACATGCTTTTTTCCAGGATTTCCAGTTTAAGGTTCCGGCAATCGACCGTCCCATCGGCTTTTGGAAATTTGGTAATGGCTTGTTCGCAAAATTGGAGTGCCGTGGCACGGTCCTTTTTGTGGTCCTCGGAGGTGGCAGCATTGTAGGCCGCTCCACGTGCGTTGTATTCAACTGCAATGTCATGCAACAAAAATGCGCTGACTTCGTGGTCGCGGTGTTGGGACTCCAATTTCTCCAAAGCCTTGAGGTACAGGCTGTCTTTGAGATCCGAAATCGCTTTCTGCTTGCCAAAGGACAAACGCTCACGGGCAACAAATACCCGCGCGGAAGGATCTTTGTCCCATTGATGCTGCCGGGTAAGTTCTTGGAATATCTGAACGGCTGCAAGGAGATTCGAAGACGAATCTTTTGTTTCCCAACGACTTGCAGCAAATCCGGCGTCATCTTTAAAGAAGTCATCTCCTTCGATTTGAAACTTGTAAGCAGGCTGATCCAAGCTCATTTCGTCGTTTTGGAAGAACTCGAGTGCCCGCCATGCCAACAAATCATAAAGCGAAGGGCGATAAAGCCGGGATTTGTTTTGCTTGTACAGCACTTCATCGAAATAGTCCAGATTCACGCGTCGCAGCGAATCCGCATTCTCCAAGGAAAGATGGTAATGCTTCGCTGCCGCATTGATGATCTTCTTGCGGTCCCAGGTACGCAAGTCCTTCTCATCCAGGCCTTCCGTCTCCGTGCGGTTGTAGAAGCGCCAGGAATTTTGCTGAAAATAGGCGTGGTAATGCTGCGCCAAAACCGAATGCAACAAGGGCTTCAGCGGAAAAGGGACGGAATCGACATTTTCGCTGAGCAAAGCCACATTTTTGACAATTGCTTCTTCCTGAACGAATTGCGTGTACTTCATTGTGTAAATGAGGCACTTGAACAACTGCGTTTGATTTTGATCCTTTTGCGCCTTGTGCAAAATCTCGGTCACGAGTTTCAAGGCACTTTCAGGAAGGCCCTGTTTGTCAAGGGAATCGACTTTGGCCCAATCTTTGGAATAGGGGTCGCCGGCCTTCAGGCCAAACATGACCGGCTCTGTGTTGGATTCTTTCATGAAGGAAAAAGGATGTGAGAAAAACACGGTTGCAAAGCCCAGCATCACCAGACTCGATACCAATAAAAGGAGGATGGATTTCTTTTTCATGACAACGTGATCGGAAAATACATTCGAAAATGGCGGAGGATAAGATGATTTTTCATACCGAACGCAGGGTGCAAAGTTCGTGAAGATTCCACAAGGATTTTGGTCATATTTCGAGAAAAAAACAGGATCCACTTATCTTCCGTTCCCTCAAAATGCATTCGTCTTGCAATGCTTTTCAACTCAAAAACTGAAGATTCTGATTATTCCATGGATTTGGGCAAGGGAAACCATCGGCGAACCTCTATTTTTGCGGCGGCAACAATTCGTGCCTAGCATTGGTTGTCTTCGAAGGCAATTTTTTGGAATCCATGAAAAAGTTTGACATCCCGGCATTTTACCAGAGTCCCATCATCGGTCGCGTCAAAAACATGCGCAAGGATGCCGATCCGCGGAAAAAGGACTTCACGCCTACCGTGCTGGACTTTGGCCCCGTCAAATTTCTGATTGCCAGACATTTCGGATTTTGCTACGGTGTGGAGAATGCGATTGAGATTGCTTACAAGGCCGTTGCCGAGAATCCCGGAAAACGCATTTTCCTACTTTCCGAAATGATTCACAATCCTGAGGTGAACCGCGATCTGCAATCCCGCGGCATCACGTTCATCATGGATACCGGCGGCCAACAGCTGATCGCTTGGGAATCGTTGACACCTGAGGACATCGTGATCATTCCTGCATTCGGAACAACCCTTGAAATCGAGGCCATCTTGCGCAACATCGGGATCACCATCGAAAGCTACGACACGACCTGTCCCTTCGTGCAAAAGGTCTGGAAACGCGCCAAAGAGTTGGGTACGCAGGCGCATACAATCGTCGTGCACGGGAAACACAAACACGAGGAAACGCGCGCGACCTTTTCGCATAGCCGCGAAGATGCCCCGACGGTGGTCGTCCGTGATCTGGAAGACAGCCAAAAATTGGCCGACATTATCACCGGAAAGTTGCCCCTCTCCGACTTCGAAGTCCTGTTTGCAGGCAAATATTCAGAGGGCTTTGACCCGGCACGCGACTTGCAACGCATCGGCGTAGTGAACCAGACCACTATGTTGGCCACTGAAACACAGGCGATTGCCGACCTGCTGCGCACCGCAATGGTCGAACGCTACGGCGAATCCGAGATCCAAGACCACTTTGCCGATACCCGCGATACCCTCTGCTACGCCACCAACGACAATCAGCGGGCGACCTATGGTTTGCTCGAGCAGCATGCCGACTTGGCCATCATCGTCGGCGGTTACAACAGCTCCAATACCTCGCACATCGTCGAACTCTGCGAAGAAAAATACCCTTCGTATTTCATTTCATCGGCTGAAAAGATCGTTTCCAGCCAGGAAATCCAGCATTTTGATTATCACCATCAGCAGCATCTCACAACCGCAGACTTTCTGCCGCAGAACGAACCCGTGACGATCATCCTCACAAGTGGCGCAAGTTGTCCGGATGCAATGGTGGATGCGGTAATGCAACGCATTTTGGGATTTTTCCCAAGCGCAAAACCGATCGAAACGGTGCTGGAAGAAGTTGAAAATAGTTGGCGGTTGGCCTAAGATCAGCAGTTAGCCTCAGGCTTTTGCATGATTTCATTGGCCATATTGACGACAATATTGACCTGTGATTCAATCGAATGCGAGGTCGTATCGATCTCGAACGCATCGTCTGCCTTGCGCAGCGGGCTGTCTTCGCGTGTAGAATCGATATGGTCCCGGTGCATGATGTTCTCCCGGACCTCTTCCGGCGTGCAAGGCTTGCCTTTGCGCGTCAATTCGCTTACACGGCGGAACACGCGCACATCCATCGAAGCGGTGAGATAGATTTTCAATTCGGCATTGGGGAATACCACGGTTCCAATGTCGCGACCGTCCATGACGACGCCACCTTTTTCGCCCATTTCCTTTTGCATGGCCACCAATTTTTTGCGGATGCTGCTGATCGCGGCGACTTCGCTCACCACATCCGATACGCGGAGCGAACGGATTTCCTGCTCGACGTTGACGCCGTTGAGGAAAAGGTCGCGGTGGCCCGTTTCTGGATTCAGCCTGAAATCGATGTTGATTTTGTCGAGCGAAGCCTGCAAAACGGGATTTTCGGCTTTGATTTCGATGTTGTTTTCAAGGAAATACAAGGCTACAGCGCGGTACATCGCACCGGAATCGATAAACAGATATCCTAGGCGGGCTGCAACAGCCTTGGCGGTGGTGGACTTTCCGGTCGCTGAGCAACCGTCGACGGCAATGGTAATGGGTTTCACTGAGGCAAAATTAGGCCGATTCGGCTGGAATGCCCAATGCAAATATCAACAATTGTAAAGCTGATCGCTCAAGGGCAGCTTCGGGGAGAAAATGCAATTCCGGAGATAGCCCTATATTTGCGCTGTGATGCACAAGTTTGCAACCCTCGTTTTGTGGATGTGTCTGACAGCAATCGCTGCAAAGGCGCAACTGCTCAATCCTCCGCGAGATATTCCTGCGGCATTTCGGCAATCGCCCAAATTGCTTGTTGGCTTGGATTCCCGTCGCAGTTTTGTGAGCGGCCGCGACGTCAAGGTCATGGGCGTGCGCGTAGGTTTGGACTTCGAAAAGCGAGCCCGGGTAGGCTTTGGCGTCTATACTTTAGCCTCCGAATTTAACCGCAACTTCATCCGAACTGACTTTTTTGGCATTGTCGATACGATCCAAGCGCAGCTGCGATTCAATTATTTGATTGCGTATTTTGAATATGTGCTGCTGACAACCAAACATTGGGAAGTAAGCCTTCCGCTGCATATTGGAATCGGCGATGTTTCCTTCACCAAGATCAACCAAGACCCAAAATCGTTTCTCCTCGGCGAAGTGATGGTACTTGCCAACTATAAGATTTTCCCCTTCCTCGGACTCGCAGCAGGTGTTGGCTACCGGCAAATCTTGTTGGGCGGATATGCGATTCGAGACAACTTTGATGCGCCAAGCTACAGCTTCGGTATCAAGTTCTGGGCTGGATACTTGGTAGACAAGATCATCAAGAAGAAAAAGGAACCGGTCCCTATTCTTCCCTAAGATCAGTCCTTGAAATATTCGCAGGCACTTGTGCAGGTTTCATGAACCGTTACACTGTGCAAGGCGGGCAATTTGGCCTTCAGTTCGCCAAACAACCATATACAAATATTTTCCGAGGTCGGATTTTTGAGCAAGAGAATGTCGTCGCGGTCGCCGATGTCGTTGAGACAATCGTGGTCGAGGTAATCAATGTAGGGCTTCACAGCAGATTTAATGTCAGCAAAATCCATCAAAATGCCGAGTTCGGGCTGGATTTCGCCTTTGACTTTGATTTCTACGCGAAAACTATGGCCGTGCATGCGTCTGCATTTGTGGCCTTCTTCAAAAGCCGGAATAAAGTGCGCGGCCTCAAAGGTGAATTTCTTGGTGATGATAAATGGCATACGGGTGCAAAGCTAAACAATTGACTCGATTAGATTTTTATCCACAGGCAATTCTATGCGAATGAATTGATTCAAAAGGGAATAAATCCGGAACGCAGGTAGCACCTGATTCATCTGCTCCCGTTCGCTCCACATCAACGGCAACGATCCTGCGATCAACAAAGATTTCCTTGCGAATGCGCGTTCTAATGGTAATTTTAACACTGGAAATGGTTGGTTGGAATATGCTTTTCAAATTGGAAACTGCTGACAGGAAGGTTCGGGCGGGCGGATGAATGCCAAACTCGCAAAAATTGTCTCTGCCGCTGGCTTGAGCACTTTCAAACATACCTTGGGCGGGGTTCCACTCGCGGCGGGGTATGGATTCTCGTATTGGGAAGTGGTGGTTTACACCGCGATTGGCGGAATTGTCGGTGTCGGATTTTTTCTGTTGTTGGCTTCTTCGTTTCAATCCACGTTAAAAAAGCGGTTCCCGAGAAAAAAGCCCAAAAAGGTATTCACCCGCAAAAACCGTTTCATTGTCAAAATCAAGAAAAATTTTGGATTAGCCGGCATCGCCTTTCTTACGCCTTGGTTTTTGTCGATCCCCTTGGGCACGTTTATCTCCTTTGGCATTTACAAAAGCCGCAGGAAGGTTTTTCTTTACCAATCCGCCGCGATCGTTTTCTGGTCTTTTCTCGGTGCCGGGCTTGCACAACCAATTGCTTCGCTGTTTCTGAAATGAAGGTGGTTCAAAGGTTAAATTTGCTGGAAAAACCAGTTTTTGAGGGCGCAGCAACGATTTTGGACGACATTCGCCGGGCTTGTTGACAATTCCCTCTCTTTAAGTTTCTAAGATTCGGGAATTGGGGCTAATTTCGAGGAATGAAAGTGCAGGTAAAAGCGGCCTCTTTTGTGGCAATTGCCTTCCCTGCATCGGAACAAATTTTGATATACATTGAAATTCACTGAGTTTGGTCTCCATGAGGAGATCTTAATGGGCCTTCGGGATATGGGCTTTGAAAATGCGACACCTGTCCAAGAACAGGCGATCCCGATTATTTTGGAAGGCAATGACCTGATTGCCTGCGCACAGACCGGAACCGGCAAAACCGCAGCCTTTTTGATTCCTACGATCGACATTCTCGACGATGTCCCCGGAGGTCATATCAAATGTTTGATCCTCTGCCCCACCCGCGAGCTTGCCGTTCAAATTGACAAGGAGTGTGAAGGTCTCGCCTACCATTCCTACGTGAGCTCCTTTCCCGTTTATGGCGGCAATAAGGGCGGCGATGACTTTGGAAGGCAAAAATCTGCGTTTACCCAAGGTGCCGACATCGTGGTCGCCACTCCAGGACGTTTGTTGCAGCATATCGGATTGGGCTACGTCGACCTGAGCAAGGTGGAATTCCTGATTCTAGACGAAGCCGACCGCATGCTTGACATGGGCTTTATCCTCGATATTCAGCGCATCATCTCCTATATTCCGCAGGATCGGCAAACCTTGCTTTTTTCAGCAACAATGCCGCCCAAAATCAGGGAGTTTGCCAGCGAAATCCTTAAAAATCCAAAGCAAATCAGCCTGAAGGTTTCGAAGCCAGCCGAAGGGATCACACAATCTGCCTATTGCGTGTACGACGAGCAAAAGGTTCCGCTTGTTTGCCACCTGATGAAGGAAAAACAAGTCGAAAGCGTGATCATTTTCTGTTCGCGCAAGACCTCCGTGGACCGCATCGTGCGTGCGCTTGTTTCACAAGGACTTGATGCGCGTGGAATGCACAGCGACCGTGACCAAAATGAACGCGAGACCATTGTCAATGACTTCAAAAACAGGAAATTCCCTGTCATGGTCGCCACCGACATCATGTCGCGCGGCATTGACATCGATGGCTTGAGCCACGTAATCAACTATGACGTTCCGCCAGATCCGGAAGACTACGTTCACCGGATTGGTCGCACAGCCCGTGCCGATGCAAAAGGCGAGGCGATCACATTCATCAATGAAGACGACATGATGCGCTTTGGCCGCATCGAGAAGCTCATCGAGCGGGAATTGCCCAAAATTGCGCTCCCGGGCGGATTCAAGGACGGTCCTGAGTACAATCCAAAGGCCGGAGGCCGCGGTGGATTTGGAGGAGGCGGTGGTCGCAGCGGCGGCGGAGGATTTTCGAAAGGCCGAGGTGGTGCACCTCAAGGTCGCGGTGGAGCGCCTCAAGGACGTGGCGGACAGCAAGGCAAGGGTCCGCAAGGGCACGCGCATACGCATGGCCGGGGAAACAAGCCGGTCGTTGACAGAGACATCACAGCACCCGATGCCAAGACGGTTCAGCCGCCACGCCCACCCAAACCCGTTCAAAATGCTCCGGTAAATCAGCCGACCGGGCCTCAGGAAACTGGCGGTGAAGCACCCAAAAAGAAGAAGAAAAACGTGCGTTGGCGGAAAAAGGGTGCCGAAGGCGGGAATCCAGGTAGCGGAACCCCTCCTGTTGCGGGTGGGGAGTGAATTTGAAGGGATAGGCTCCTGATTTTCGGTACTTTTGAATCCATGAAATCTTCGGCGCGCAACGTGGCGGCGATGACCCTGCTGGGAGTATTCGCTGCAATGACATTAGCTACTTGTCTTCGCGCGGCCGGGGGGGGGCGGGGCCCCCCTTTTCGGGGACAAAAGCGGGGGGGGGGGCTCACTTTTGGGCCACAAAAGGTGGGGCGGCGGGGGGGGGGGGGGGGCCCCCCTCGGGCGGGGGTCCGGGGGGGCGACGCTTAACCCCAAAAAGGTTGGGGTGGTTCCGACCAACAATGGCCGTGACCCGCTCCGACTGGATCAGATCAAGCTCCCTCCTGGTTTCAAAATCGATGTATTCGCTGAAAATGTGAACAATGCCCGGTCACTTTGCCAAGGAACCAAAGGCACAATCTTTGTCGGGACGCGCAAGGCTGGCAATGTCTATGCAATCGAAGACAAAAACGGGGATTTCAAAGCCGATAAAATCCATACGCTGGCGACGGGAATGAATATGCCGAATGGCGTGGCTTTCAGGGATGGCGCCTTGTTTGTGGCAGAAGTGAATCGGATCATTCGATACGACAACATTGAAGCACAATTGTCGTCACCTCCAAAGCCCGTAGTCGTGAACGACGATTTTCCAACTGATGAGCATCACGGCTGGAAATACATCGCATTCGGGCCGGATGGGAAACTCTATGTTCCCGTCGGCGCGCCCTGCAACATCTGCGAACGGTTGGACAATCCGCAGTATGCAAGCATGATGCGCATGAATCCTGACGGCTCCAATTTAGAAGTATTTGCAAGCGGCATCCGCAATTCGGTCGGATTTGCCTGGCACCCGACAACCAAGGAACTCTGGTTTACCGACAATGGCCGCGATTGGCTCGGAGACGATGCCCCCAATGACGAATTGAACCATGCCCCCAAGCAGGGCTTGCACTTTGGCTATCCCTATTGCCATGCCGGCTACGTTCTTGATCCGAAATTGGGCGAAGGCAAGAAGTGCAGTGACTACGTTGCGCCTGCGCAGCGTCTGGGGGCGCACGTCGCCTCCTTGGGAATGCTGTTTTATACTGGGTCGATGTTCCCCAAGGAATACCAAAACCGCATTTTCATTTGTGAGCATGGTTCCTGGAATCGCAAAGTGCCCGATGGCTATCGGGTTACCACTGTCACATTGGACGGAAACAAATCCACTGCCTATCAGCCATTTGCGACTGGATGGTTGCAGGAAAAGTCGAGCTGGGGAAAATCTGAAAACAAGGAACCCTGGGGCAGGCCGGTCGCTTTGCTACAACTCGCCGACGGCAGTCTGCTGGTTTCCGACGACCAAGCCGATATGATTTACCGGATCAGCTACAAAGCCAATTAATTCGGATCCGAATCAGAATCGTGCAATCAAACGCAGGTTCAACAGGCGTGCAGACAGGTAGTTGGGTACTCCAAACTGGTTGTTGAAGACGTCCTTGATCCAAACGTAGGAAACGGTGTTGGCGCGTTGGAAGATGTTGAAGATCTCCAAGGAGATCCACAATGTCTCAACGGCAAATTTTTTGTCGCGACGCTCGGCAATGGAATTGATCAGGATGACCCGGGAAAATCCGAGATCGACCCGCTGGTAGGAAGGATATTGGAAAACGGTACGATTCTCGAGCACGCGCGGCGGTCCAAACCGTAAGCCTGATCCGTAAACGAAGTTGATATGTGCTTTGTAATTGGGATTGATCGGCAATTCGTCCTGGAAAAACATGGAGAATTGAAACCGCTGGTCGGTTGGTCGAGGTCTATATCCTTGGTTGAGTTCAAGCACCTTTTCCTGCGTACGCAGGACACCCAATGTCATCCAGCTGTCGACGCCTTTGATAAACTGCCCCGTCACGCGGGTGTCGATGCCGTAGGCGTAGCCATTGGCATGGTATTCAGGATAGTATCTGATTCGCACGTTGTCCACTTCGTACGGGACAAGGTTGGTTAAATATTTGTAGTAGCCTTCGGCAGCAAATTTGAAGAAACGCCCCCAGATATTGAACAGATAATCTCCACCTGCGATGGCGTGGTAGCTCGTTTGTGCACCGCGATCGGTGTAAAGCGTTCCGTCAAAATCACGTATTTCTCGGTAAAATACAGGCTGCTGATAAATTCCCGCGGCAAAACGCAGTTGATAACGCCTTTTGTCTCCACGTGCATATTGAGATTCGTCCATCGGGCTCGTGCTCGAATCGCTTGTTTCTGAGCTAGAACTTGGATCGATCACAAATTGCACACGCGGCGCAAATAGAAACTGACCATTTAAGTCATTGTAAATCGCCCTTGCGCCCAATACAATTCGCTTGGAATTGTCGCGGCTGATTTTCCAATAATCCTGAATAAAGGCCTTGTAGAGGTTGCTTGTGACATGGTTGTCATACCGAAAGGATTCATCCACGACAAAATACCCTGAGCTATCGGTGCCATTCCATTCTTGGATGTGGTCATCAATGATCTGCCTTTGTGCCCGCAGGCCCCAGGTGATTTTGTGCTTGTAATTCTTCCCCGGAAACCAGTCTCCTCTTTGCTCCAAGGCCAGAACCGTTCCCTCAAGGTAGTTGCGTCCATGACGGTAGAAGGTTCCGATTCCCCGGTCAAACACCGTCTCGTTATAGCCTTCCGAACCAAAGTTCGTATTCACATCACTCAAGAAATAGCCGCCTTCGACCTCAAACAGCTCCGCTTCCACAGTGCGAAATGCAGTTGCAATGTATTTGATCCTCAGCTTCGTAGATGGTCGATGTTCAACCACCAATGCACCTAAGCCCGTGCCGTATGCCGAAATGTCTTGCCCTTCAAAAGCGACGCTCAGGCGCAACACATTTTGAACCGTGCCAAAGGAAGTTTCACGCGAAACGGGCGTAAAGACATACTCATTACTGGCAAAATTGTAAAACAAGGAAATGCGAAGGCGCTCTTTGTTCAAGTAGATCGTATCGGTAGACCCGTCGTTGCGGTCGCGCGTCTTGAAGGTGCGCAGCGCATGCTTGGGTGCAAAGGTCAGCATTCCTTGGACGTCGGTGAAGCGCGGTTTGTATTCGCCTTTGGTATCCAAACTGCTGAGCACATAGCTTGGCGTAAACCGTCGGAATCCCATGAGGTAAGTGAATCGGCCAGCGACCATCTCCTCTCCTTGATCCTGCCCCTCTTTCGCTTTCCGCAATTTCTGAATTTCCCCTTCGATGTTGAAGTTCTGATTCAGGATTCCCAATTCGACGGAACCATGCAGCGCCTCGGGATCCGTGTAGGTCACATCCAATACCGACGAAAGTTTGTCGCCGTATTTCGCTTGAAATCCGCCGCTGCTGAACCCAACGTCGCTTGCCAAATTCGGATTCACGAAGCTGAGTCCTTCCTGTTGTCCTGTGCGAATCAAAATCGGCCTATATACCTCGATGTCATTGACATAGACGAGGTTTTCGTCGAAGTTCCCACCACGCACACGGTATTGCGAACTCAATTCATTGTTGACCTGTACGCCAAACGCCAAGGAACCTAGACGACTTGTCAAGTCACTTTTGAACCCCGGAATGGTCGTAACACGCTTGGGATCAATGGGAATTGTATGGCTCCCAACATTGTCGGGATTTTCCTTGTCAGTCGCATCTTGGTTATTGGTAATCTGTACATCTCCCAGTGAGTAGCGATCCCCCAAATTGATGTACCGATTGAGTGTTTCCGAGGGAGCGAGCTGGATTTCCTCCCGCCGCGCCTTGAAATTGGGGTGGGTATAATCCACAAAATGTTTCCCCGGCGGAAGTTTCAGCTCATAATCGCCTTGTCCATCGGTATAAACAGGTCCGGCCACGCCCTTGACTTGCACCTTGACGCTATCCAAAATGCGTCCATAGCTGTCGCGCACCTTCCCGCGAATGGTCGCAGTCTGCCCCGAAACCAGTGCAGGTATCAAAAAAAGCCCGAGTACAAGGAATAAACCTACAAGTTGCCTTCGCATGGATTCAAAGATAAGAAAATGCCCCAAGGCTCAAGAGGCAAAAAAGAATGCATCGAATGAATGAATGGAGAATTGAGAATTGAGAATTGAGAATTGAGAACGGAGAATGGAAAATAGTCTTTCAGCGAATCAATTTGCTTTGCACCTTTTGAGTTTCTTCATTTACAACGCTGAACTACATTTCTAATTCTTCATTTCTAATTTTCAGGCAAATTGATCGACACCGATGGTTTTCATCGTTTGAATCGTTGCTTTTGGATCGCCGGAGCCAAAAACGTAGTTGCCAGCGACCAATGCGTCAGCCCCTGCTTCATACAAACGCGCCGTGTTGCTTGCATTCACGCCACCGTCGACCTCGATGAGGAAGCGGGCATTGGTCTGTTTGCGCATTTGGGAGAGGTGAATGACTTTGGAATAGGTACTTTCGATGAATTTCTGACCGCCAAATCCGGGATTGACAGACATGACCAATACCAAATCTACCAAGTCAATCACGTCGTGAATCAAGTCGATGGAAGTACCAGGATTTAATGCGAGTCCGGCATGCATGCCTGCGTCGCGAATCTGCCCAAGCAAGCGATGCAAATGGATAGCCCCCTCAAAATGAACCGTCAACATATCGGCTCCAGCCTCCTTGAAGTCTTTGACATATCGTCCGGGATCGGCAATCATCAAATGCACATCGAGCGGCTTGGTGGCGTGGCGCTTGATCGCGGACAAAACCGGCAAACCGAAAGAGATGTTGGGTACAAAAACGCCGTCCATGATATCGCAGTGAATCCAATCACATGCGCTGTCGTTCAGCATTTTAATGTCGCGCTCCAAATTGGCGAAGTCCGCACTGAGGACGGATGGGGAAACGATGCGATTCATATCTTGTTGTCTTTCAGGAGTTGGGCGTACTGTTTTGCAAAATAGGTGATCACAATGTCGGCACCGGCACGGCGGATGCTCAAGAGCATTTCATGCATGACCGCTTTTTCGTCGAGCCATCCTTGCAGGGCGGCTGCCTTGCACATGGCGTACTCGCCGCTCACGTTGTAGGCAACGATGGGCAAGTCAAAATTGTCTTTGAGCAGGCGAATGACATCCAAATAGGCCAAGGCAGGCTTGACCATCAGGTAATCCGCGCCTTCGTCCATGTCCAGTTGGGCTTCGATGACGGCTTCCCGGCGATTGGCAGGATCCATTTGATAGGTCTTTTTGTCGCCTGACTTCGGGGCCGAATCCAATGCGTCACGGAACGGGCCATAAAAGGCGGATGCATACTTGGCGGTATAGGCCATGATGCCGACGTTCGTATAACCCTCGTCGTCAAGGGCATCCCGCAAATAACCGACGCGTCCATCCATCATGTCAGACGGACCGATGATGTCGGCACCGGCAGCTGCCTGCGCGACGGCCATTTTGGCCAAAATGGGTAAAGTATCGTCGTTGATAATCTGGCCATGACGCACCAAGCCATCGTGGCCATCGCTGCTATAAGGATCCATGGCCACGTCGGTGATCACGGTCGCCTCGGGAAACTTTTGCTTGATCTGACGAATCGCATCCAGATAAAAATTCTGCGGATGCCAGCTGATGGTAGCATGCGGATCCTTTTGTTCCTCCTTGAATGCGGGGAACAAGATGAAATTGCTGATTCCGAGGGCGAGGCACTCTTCGATTTCGAGGAGCATCTTGTCGGTGGTGTACCGGTAAATCCCAGGCATCGAAGCCACTTCAATGGCTTGGTTGCTGCCTTGGATCAAAAAAAACGGGTAAACCAATTGGTCGGGCGTGACACGCGTTTCGCGCACCATGGCCCGAATTGCCTTGGATTGGCGGTTTCTGCGGGGGCGATGTAGCATGGCGCAAAATTAGCCTCGAATGCCCAGAATCAAAAGGTAATTTGATGACATTCCGCCGTAAAAAGCCCTTCCCGCCACCGAATGGATGACATCAAGTTCTTGAATGCCGAAACAAAATGCCGCGAAATGAAAAATGCGCCCGTTGAAAGGCGCATTCCTCGATATCTTATCCGTAAAGCTTATCCAAGATAGGCCTTGAGGCCCTTGGAACGGCTTGTGTGGCGCAACCTGCGAATGGCTTTTTCCTTGATCTGACGCACACGCTCGCGGGTCAGGTCAAATTTTTCGCCGATTTCTTCCAGTGTCAAGGAATGCTCGACACCGATCCCGAAATAGAGGCGGATGACTTCAGCTTCGCGTTGTGTGAGGGTGCTCAAGGCACGCTCCACTTCCTTGCTCAAGCTCTCGTTGATGAGGCCGCTGTCTGGATCCGGCTCTTCCTCATTTTCCAGCACGTCAAGCAGACGGTTTTCTTCGCCTTGCACGAGCGGGGCATCCATCGAAATGTGGCGGCCAGAGATTTTCAAGGTGTCTTGCACCTCGTTTTCGCTCATGCCCTCCAAAATCTCGGAGATCTCTTGTGGAGATGGTTCACGCTCAAATTCTTGTTCGAGCTTGGAGAAGGCTTTGCCGATTTTGTTCAGCGCGCCAACCCGGTTGAGGGGAAGACGCACGATACGGCTTTGCTCCGCGAGTGCTTGAAGAATGGACTGACGGATCCACCAAACGGCGTAGGAAATGAACTTAAAACCACGGGTTTCATCAAAGCGCTTTGCGGCCTTGATCAGACCAAGGTTTCCCTCATTGATCAAGTCACCCAGGCTAAGTCCCTGATTTTGATACTGCTTTGCCACTGACACCACAAACCTGAGGTTTGCTTTCGTCAGCTTTTCCAAAGCAGCTTGGTCACCCTCGCGGATCCTCCGCGCCAATTCTACTTCATCGTCAGGTGTAAGCAATTCTACCTTGCCGATTTCTTGCAGATACTTGTCCAGCGACTGTGATTCGCGGTTGGTAATCTGCTTACTGATCTTGAGCTGTCTCATTCGACGACTTACTTTCTTCTAAAAACGTGTTCCAAGGGTGATAGGCAACAAACCTGGGCAAACATAGGGAGAAAAACGGTGGTTTACAATCTGCTCCAAGCCATAAAAAACTCTCGGAAGCCGACAATTTAGCCGACTTCCGAGGTTTTTTTCGTGTCTGCAAGCAAACACCGTGTATCGTAGCAAGTTGAAACCTGACTTTCCGATCTGCCAGGGTCACTTTGAATTAACCAAAGTGCGAACCAGAGAAGTTTGCAGACTTGTACTCCCGCTTTGGCTTAATGGACAAAACCGGAATTTTGGAATGGTTGACCACGTGTACGGAATCCGTTCCAAAGAAGGTAGAACGCAGGTTGCTTACGCTTTCCTGCTGGGTCATAATCATGATCAGATCGACACCTGACTCATCCGCAAAATCGAGCACCACCTTGGAAATGTCGCCTTTGGACACCAACATCGTGGAATCAACTTTGACACCTTGCTTTTGGATATGCTGCACCGCCTTGTTCATGCGGTTTTGAAGACGCTCTTTGTCGCGCTCGTTTTTGCTTTGCAAAATGGAAACGATCACCAAATCAGCCGAATAGTTTTTTGCAAATTCGACGCCGAGTTCCAGTTTCTCTCCTGTTTCACGTGTGAGGTCGATCGGCAACAGGATCTTGCTGAAGCCTGGCTTGGCCTGTTGTTGCTGCAATGTAATCACAGGGCAAGGAGCCGTGGAGATCACGCGTGCTGCATTGGTTCCAGCGAAAATTTCACCAAGACCGGAGGCACCGTGGGTGCCCATGATGATCACGTTGGCTGTGAGCTCGGTTGCAGCATCGATGATGCACTTCCAAGGCTTACCCACTTTGATGATCTTGTTGTAGATAATGTCGGCATTGCCCTTTTCCTTGATGAACTTGTCCATCTGAGCGTTGACGTGCTTGCGTTCCTCGGCTTCATCAAAGCTCGAGAATAAGCGGGCTGCTGCTGCAGGGGCCTCCAATACGTGGATCAGGAAAATTTCGGCATCGTAGATCTTTGCCAAATATTCTACTGTAGGATATGCCTTCAAAGAGGTATCCTCGAAATCGATCGGGAACAGAACCTTAATTTTCTGACTCATAATTTTGTCGGATTCAATCCTATTGCGGGTATTAATTTCAATTTTCTCACCAAAAGTTTCAGAACCGCTAAATATCCAAAAACTCTTTGAATTACCAAACGGTTTTGGGACTGCAAATTTAGTTATTATTCTAGGATTGGCAGCGAAGCTACAATCTCTAGGCGCCGACCAAGGGTTGGGTTTCGGCCACATTGAGCAGCAAATGAAAATATTTTTTCATGGCTTCATGCTTTGCGGAGTCAAATTCGTAGGAAATCGAATTTGTTATATAGTTGACCGCATCATCCGTGGTGTAGCCATAGTGTTCCGCCCATTTTCGAGCTGACTTTTCCCTGTGGGTTCTCCCCCACTCCAACGCCATACGCACACGCTGCATCATTCCTTCATTGATCGCTTCGGGCCGGTATGCCCAAACCGCAAATACGAATGGCAGTCCCGAATAGCGTTTCCAAATTTCAGCAAGGTCATATACAAAGGGATATTGGTCCTTGAGTGCGAAGGCCTTGTCACCGATGGCCACGCCACAAACACTGCCTTCTATTTGGGAAAAGCGTTCGCCAGTCGGGAAAATCACGGGAATTTCGCGTTCCCAATACTCTCGCATCAGCACAGCAGCCAAGCCATTGGAACTGCGGCTATGCGGATCAAGCACCAAGCTCGTCGCTTCTCTTACAGGCACATGCGAAAACAGGAAAACGCTGTCTACTTTTCCATCTGCTCCGAGGCAATGGTCTTTCATGATGGAAATTCCATCAAAATCACTGAGGGCTCCGACCGGCATCAGCGCCATGTCGCAAAGCCCTGCCTTCAATTGGGCGGCGCATTCTGAGGGCGGAACTTCGCTTAGAGACAGCTCATCCTCGCCAAACCAATGCTGCAATCCATCCGTGAATGGCCGTGTATTAAAATAAGAAACAAGTGCGACACGAATCATTGCAAATGGGAGGTATCATTGAGTTTGAGCAAACGAAAACGTCCGTTTGGATTGTGCGTCAAGAGATTAAGTGCCGTATTGTGATGCGGAAAGAGGTCCATGCGATGCAATCCGTATCCTAGCATCTGCGCAAGCACGACGCGCATGATGCGTCCGTGAGCACAGATCAACACGCGGCCACCTGCGGGAGTCTCCCGAATAACGCGTTCAATCCCGGGCTGTGCGCGATCCCAAGCTTGGATGGGCGATTCACCTTCGGCAACGCGGGCATTCAAATCACCTTTGCGCCAAGCGGAGAGAATCACTTGAAATTGTTCTAAAACCTGATCAGAGGCTTCGGCCCCCTCCAAATTGCCCCAGCCAAATTCATTCAGCTCTGGCAAAACATGGATTTCATGGCCTTTTTGGGCGAAACCTGCGATGGTTTGGTGCGTGCGTTTCAACTCTGTGCAATAAACACGATCAAATTCAAGATGACCATATTGCCTGAAAAACGCGTCAGCTTGGGCCCGACCGGTGTCGTTCAGGTCAGAATCAATTCCGCCGCCCTGCACGATGTTGCGTCGGTTATAGTCGGTCTCGCCGTGACGAATCAAATAAATTTCTGTCATGGAATGCCTATTGGGCCAGGGCCTCGGGCTGGAAATCTTCGACACTGTAATCGTTGACCACATTATATAATGTGTCACGCTCAACCGGCTCAAATCCCGCACGGCGAATAAGCATGATCAATTCGAGCGTACTCATCGCTGGATTCTGATCCTCGGCACCGGCTTTGGAGTAGATTTTAGTGGTGTCGTCGATGGTGCCATCGATGTCATCCACGCCAAATGACAAAGCAACCTGTGTCGTGCGACGTCCAATCATCGGCCAATAGGCCTTCACGTGGTCAAAGTTGTCCAAATAAATCCGGCCAATGGCGTAGTTTTTGAGGTCCTCAATCACCGAAACCTCTTCGAGATGGCTCAGTTGATTGTTTTGATTCCGGAATTTCAGCGGAATGAAGGTTTGGAATCCGCCGGTGCGGTCCTGCAATTCGCGGAGCTGACGCATGTGATCGACCCTGTGCCAATATTGCTCGATATGCCCGTAAAGCATGGTGGCATTGGAACGCTTGCCGAGTTTGTGAAATGTCTCATGCATTTCCAACCATTCGTCGCCGGAACATTTTCCACCTGCAATCTGATCACGAATCTCAGGATGGAAAATCTCGGCACCGCCTCCGGGCATCGAGTCCAGTCCTGCAGCGATCATTTCGCGAAGGCCTTGTTCGTAACCGATCTTGGCCTTTTTGAAAACGTAGTGGTATTCCACCGGAGTTAATGCCTTGATATGCAGCTCGGGGCGATGCTTGCGGATCGCACTGAACAGGTCTTGGTAAAATTGATGGTCATATTGGGGCATCACGCCACCGACGATATGCACCTCCGTAACGGGTTTGCCATCATAGGCTTTGACTTGATGCATGATCTGATCCAGCGAAAGCTCCCAGCCGTCGCTGCGTTTCTTGATCTTCTCGCTGTAGGCGCAGAATGTGCAGGAATAAACGCAGACGTTCGTCGGCTCGATATGGAAATTGCGGTTGAAAAAGGTCTTTTTGCCTTGTTTCCGCTCCCTGACTTCATTGGCCAGCATCGACAGGAATGGCAAGTCGCCGTGCTCATAGAGGTGCAGGGCTTCGGCATCTGTAATCCGCTTTCCATCAAGCACTTTCTCAGCGATGGTCTTTTGAATCGGGTCGAGGTTTCCTTGGCTGAGCTGACGAAGCAACGGACTGTGGTCTTTCATGGCGCAAAATTACAAAATCACTCAGAAAACTCATAACAGCCTGCATCCGGCCTGAAGTCGTGGGGCTTGCCTTCCTTGTCCCGTGACAACCCTTGTATGGACTGTCCCAAGTTTACCGCCGGGCTGTTTTGCTTCAAGTGATAATCCCTTTCAGCAGCATCGCCTGCGGTCGGATCCACAAACCTTGGAAATTCCAGGTCGTTGGCTGTAATGACATTGTAACCCTTGGGCTGCAAAGTTGTTCGAACAAGACTTGCAGTGAAGGTGACATCAAATTGATTAGAGACGGGAAAGCTGTCCGGGGCAAATTCTTCCTCCTCCGAACCCCAAATCAAACAATTTTCGAAGGCGACCTGAACCGGATAGATAATGGTCGAATCGTAGTTGTTCACCACGAGTTGCGGTTTGTTGCGCGTGAAATCGACGGTGTAATTGGCAAAGGTCGAATGGTTGAAGGCGTATTTTCCGCCTCCATAAATGCCCAATGTTCCTTCTACACAATTGTGAATCAAGCAATTGTTGGCAATGATCTGCGGATAGGCGGGAAGGAAATCTGTATATCCGAATGAAAGAATGCCGTAGGCGCCCATACTTCTGATTTCCGTATTGGACAGGGTCAGCTTCGGACCTACGCCAGTGTTGCCGTACTCCTGATAAATGCCGATCAGTCCATTTTTGATAATGGCATGGTCAATGGATGAGGCTTTGGCGGAATTTCCAAATGCGATTCCACGCCATTGTCCGCCGGACTCTTCATATCGCTCACCAAATCGCGTTTGCTGAAATACAACCTCGTTGCCGAGTTGTCCTTCGACCAAAAGACGCCCAAAAACGATAATGGACGAGATCAGGTTAAAATTATCATCCTTGCGAGGCGTGAAATAAATCTGTGTTCCAGCCAGAATGCGCAAGGTATGTCCGTCGGCCACGTACAAAGGTCCATCGATGACATGCTTTTTGTCGGGCCCCATCACCGTCAGGTTTCCGCTCCCAAATCCGCCTAGAACGGAATCTTGATAGAAAACAGCGTCCCAAACAAAGCCTTCTATTTCAACCTTTTGTGTATTGGACCCAATTGTAAACAACAACTGATCCCGCGTGAACTCGTCCTTTTCATCGCTGGTAAAACTGATGAAGGCAATGGCTGAATCGCCGTCTTCCAATTCGTAGTCCGTGATTTCGTCGGCGGCGATCCCGTCAAATATCAGGCTATAGTCGGCTCCGCTTTGGAGTTTGATGCTGGAAATCAGGACGTTGTTGCCGCTATGGTTGCGCACCACCAAACGTTCGGTTGGAGAAGGCAGGCTCGTAAAGATCGTATCGAAGAAGACGGTATCGGTGGAAAAAGCCAAGTCACCCTTGGCAACGAAAACATCCGGCCGCTTTACACAGCCGAGAGCCATCATCGTGACCAGACCCAACAATATCCAATAGCGACGCTTCACAGTAATGCCAAAATTAAGTACGCTGCCGACATAAGCGGGAGGCAATTATTTTTCTCCTTTTCAAAAGCCCACTCCCACTCCACCGTAGACAGACATCCCGCGGCCAATGCTCGGCACCACCAAACCCAAAAGGTTGTCGGATCCCGCAAGAATATCAAAACTTGCACTTCCAACCGTGAATTGATAATTGGCCATCGCGCCAAACCCGTAGGTGTCAAGGCCTAAACCATACACGTTGCCACCGACAGTCAAGCCTTCGATCACTTCGTGTTGATATGCCACCGATATCAAGGGCAAGCGTGTCGGTGCACCACTCGCGATCGGATTCCAGAGGATTGTCCCGGACAAATTTGCTTGCTCCGTCAAATGGAAGGTGGCCGAAGCCCGAATCGACATGGGCGCCATCAACATCGTGCGGCCCACAATCGTGTCTGGCAACAAAACATCTTTAATGCTGTCCACCTGATCCTGAATGATCACCGAAACGCTGTCCATAAACAGACTTGTGACGCTGAATCCTTCCCAGTTCACATTCACGTCGTCGGCAAGCTGATTCGTTTTCCAGGAAGTGAAGCCAAAATCGGTCACGGCAAGGTCAAAATCAAGCTTTTCGCTCAATTCGTAGCGCATACCGAGATCGACACCTGCTCCGAAGCCTTGAAAGGCAAACAATCCGGTTTTTGCAAGTTTAGGGGTAAGCACCAAGTCGTAATCCGCCGCCAATTGTACTTGCGTGCCATTGGTCTCGGTAAACAAGGAATAGTTCAAATGATTCAAATTGGCCATGCGAATGCCTTGTTTGAGGCGAATTCTTGCGCCAAAACTCAGCTTGTCCCATTTCCATCCTGTTCCGACCGCCAACTCGCGCACCCTTGCGATGTTGCCACGAATGCCGTTGTCACTGACCGTATCGCCTGCATAGGGGCCGTTGCCTTTCAGGATCAAACCCAAAGTTTTGGGTTCGTTGAAGCGAAAATAGGCCGTGTTGTATTCGTCGAGATAGATGCCCAATGGCAATTCACCGAGTTTGATATTCACAGCGGCGAGGCCCAAATGGTAGCCGGCACTGATATCTTCATTCGCGCGCAAATCGCGGATCAATCGATCCTTGGTGGCTTCTTGAATGTAGCCATTTTCATCAAAAACACCCTTCAGCGGTGCATGCGTGTTGCCCAGCCAACCAGTTCCAATAGCACCGTAGCGAAATTTCTCATATTCGCCCTCGACAATATTGGCGGGTTGATAGGTCTGACTCCAGACATGACTGCGCAGCAGCGTTGGCTGTAAGTCGTATTGGGCATGCAAGCCACCAAAAACCAGCACGAGTGCCAACAGGCTCAGGTGCGATTTTGCATTTCTCATATTCAGGAATTCGCGCTTCAATGGGATAAAATTTTGGTGCGGTTACCTTTATACTCAGGACCCGACATGGTACCTGAAGTCGCCGACCAAATAGAAATCGATGCCGTATGTGGTGTAGATCTTCACATGCTGATTGGCAGGTTGGGTATTCAGCCAAAAACGCATGATGGCTTTGGTTCCGCGTTGCTTGAGCATCGTGAACCTTGGCTGATCAAAGGCTGCGACCAATTCACCCTTCCCAGGATTGTCGACATAGCCATTGGCATTCACTTGACCGGCAGGAAGGAAGGCAGGACCTGTGTTAAACAAACTGTCAAACACGGCACCATTTTGATCCACAAAAAGCACCTGTACACGGGCGTCGAATGGGAATTGGTTGCTGCCGACAAGCTTGAGTTTGCCGTCTTCGACGCCTTTGGGCAAGGTGGTATTGCTCACATCAATATCAACCGTGTCTTGCAGCCAAAGGTTATTGGTGATGCCGTCGAGCGGAACTTCGATATCCAAATAGGCAGCGATTTTGCTTTGATCGGTAGCGAAATTATCCCGCAAAGCTGGATTTCCGTTTTTATTCACGAGAACGTCCATGTCAAAGCGAATCTCATCAGGCAAAAGGCTGATGAATGGACGGATATTGGAATTGCTTTGATTGAGGATGATCGGCGTAGAAATCGTTTGACCAACATTGGGTAAACGGGGGCCACGCACTTCGGTTGGGCTACTCATCAGCGTACCCGTAAGGCCAACGGTTTGGCCTGTGCGGTTGTTGATGGCATCCATTTGCCTCACAGTCAATTCTCCATCCACCCCAATGGAGTTGTCAATCGTCATCTTCACCTTTGGATTCCTGAGGTCAAGTGATCCTCCCAGAATCGAATTGAAGAAGCTGAAATTAATCGTGTCTTTGAAATTGAAGGTACTCTGTCCGAGATAACCTTCGATATAAGCAGGCACGATGCCTTCCAGACCATAGGTAACGTCGATCGAGTCAGAGAGATCCATCGTATTTTTCCGTCCCGAATACAGCAAATCACCGATCAAATGGTAGGGAAACAGATTGATCGAGTCTCCGTTCAAGGTCATGTCGATGTAATAATCGACCAGCTCAAAGTTAATGTTCGCAGTTGCGACACCTGACCCAAGGTCCGGCACCAATCGACCTTGAATGCTGACGGGCTGCCCATTTTTGATGGCCGTTGGCAAGCTATAAGTGAACTCGATCGTGTCTTGCAGTGTCGAAGTGGCTTGAAGGCGCACGAATCCAGTCTTGGACTTGATACGGGTAATTTCCACGCCATTGTCGAAGCGATAATTGATGCGGCTGTAGTCATCGAGCACGCGCTGCGCTGGGAAGACAGCCGTTGCGCGGGAGGCGGTGAGGTCTTTGACGATGATACGAAGGCGCAAATAGGCGTTGGTGTCCATGACGAAATTGCCTCCACCAGCGATGTCAATATCTTCCAGTTTGGCTGCCATGGCACTCTCCACGGTCTTTCCCGCGAGGTCCGCACTGTCACTAACAGTTTGTCCAGGCCCAATTGGACCGAGGGTCTTTCGCACGAGTGTGTCGGTGAGCAGACCAGCGTTGCGCAGGTGAAAGGTCACGCTTGTGATGTTCAGCGGCAATTGGTTTTCGATTTCCACAACCATCCAGCCAGTAAGCAAATCGGCTTCGTCAAAAAATGAAGATGCATCGATCGGAACATCGTCGCTGGACAAATTTGGAAGCGGTGGCATGAACAAAATGGTCTGCCCTTGCTGCGCATACAACGAACAGGCAATTGTTTGACCATCCTCGCAGAGTTGCCGCAAGATTTGGCCCATCGTGATATCCTGTGTGAGGGTATCCGTAGCCAATTTGATCGTGCTCAACGTGATCTTCGCTGAATAAGACGTATCCGGAACCACGAGGTAATCAGACAAAGCGAGCGAAACCAGCGTGTCCCGAAACACCACAGTGAGCGAATTGTCAGAATTGGTTTGCACAATCGTGGTGTCTTTGAGCGCGTCTTCAAGGCCGACCCTGGACTTCAACAGTGGTGCCACCAAATTTTGATCCCAATTCAAGCCATCTTTGACTTTGAATTTGCAGGATGAACCCAAAACGACGATCAGCAGGAGCAGCAGCAGTGAATTTCTTCGCATCATCATGAACTAAGCATTACCCTCAGGCAAACGTTTACTTGCCTCAAATGTAGTGAAATTTACTTGAATTTGGAAACGGCATTTGGCAAGACTTGTCAGTGTTTCGCTTCCGTTCACAAGACTACTTCAAATTCTGCGAATTGGCAGCATCTACATTTGCCAAAAATTACGTGTCCAAAGGAGTAATAAACCAACTATCCTCTTGAAGATGAGAAGGTTTAATCAGCATGAAAAATCTTGAATTTGTTCATTCCGAATCAGATGCCTGCCTTCTTATCACACCTCGCATCTTTGACTCAAGCTCCTATTCTCCCCATTGGTAACCGGCGTTTTCCAGTCCCATCAAATCAAGTGCACGCAAAACGACGGTATCGGCCAAGGCCTCAAAGGATGTCGGCTTGGAATAAAACGACGGTGCCGCTGGCAAGACAATCCCTCCTGCCTGGGTCACTTTCAGCATGTTTTCCAAATGAATGCTGCTCAAAGGCGTATCGCGCACCATGCAAATCAAACGACGGCGCTCTTTGAGGATCACGTCCGCAGCCCGGGTAGTGAGGTCGTCAGAGATCCCGTGGGCAATACGGCCGAGGGTGCCCATGCTGCACGGCACGATCAGCATGTTCATGTAACGGGCACTGCCAGAGGCAAATGGCGCAAAAAAATCACCGCGTTCGTAAATTTTAAATGGAATTTCAAACGGGATACCCAGTTCTTGCTCCCAGACCGTGGCGGCATTGCGGCTCAAAACGACCCCCACTTCGACATCATCGCGTTGCGAAAGATGAAAAAACGTGCGCTGTGCATAGATACTGCCACTTGCACCCGTCACTGCCACTACAATCTTGTGTTTTTTGCTCATTTCCCTTCGAATTGCAGGCTAAACCTACGGCTTTAACAGATTGTTTTGAAGTTGCTCAATTCCAAAGTATCGAGGCATTTTTTGCAGCCGATTTCCAATACTTCGATGTCGAGTTTACCAAGCTTAAGTAAACAGAGCAGCAATTTTAAACAAACGAAATGGTGAACTCAACATCGAAAAAAGGACTAAGAGCAGCGATTCTCCATTGAATAGAACCACCAAAGGGGAAAATAACATCCAATTTGCACGCATAAACTGCGTAACTGAAAAAGAAATTATCGCATGAAACTTTCACAAAAAATGGTTAACTAGTCTCTTAATCAATGTAATACCTGTTTTGCTTATGAAGAAAAAAACACTTTTTGCACTTCTCTTAGCTTGTTTTGCCCTTTCGGGACCTTCAATTTTTGCACAACAACCGACAAAGTACGTCGCCAAGCCGCAACAGATTGCAGCAAAAGCGACCTACAACCCATCCTTTAGAATGGAAAATGGGTCTGAGCAGCCGATCGTCACGAACAAATCGGCGATTCCACGGGCTAATTCTGCCAACGGGAGAACATCAACCATCAGCAATGCCGTGATGATTGGCTCATCCGGCAACGTCTTCACTTGTATGCGCGGTGAACAAAACCAAGTGGTCGCAGTGGACTCGCTGGACATGGTCGCCTTTGTACACCGCAGCAATCCGAGTGTGTTTGGAGGCAGCTCCGGGAATCTGCGTTATGACGTATCCATCGATGGTGGAGGAACATTCAGCAACGATATCGGCCCCATGAATCCGACGATGAGCTACGTTGCCCGCTACCCCAACATCAGCGTTTCCAACTATTTTGGAGGCACCAATCCCTTGAATGCCGAGTTTGTTTATGAGGCTTCTGCGCTCAATAGCGGAGCAAGTTCATTTGACGGGCATGTTTACGGAGTTTCGGCATTGTATACGTCCGGTTCGCCGACGACAACCGAGCACTACGCCTTCCAAGGTCAAGGTGCCATGCTTCCCGGCGGATTGACGCAAAGTGCGCGCGGCATTTATTGGGTGACCGATATTGAAGGCAACGGAACAGCCAACACCGGGGACATCTACGTGTATCGTGGTGAATATCAACCTTCATTGCACGATATCACTTTCGTGCGAACGGATACGATCGATGACAATTCCAACTTGTCCTTTAGCGGTGATCCACGACTTGTGGGATCCAATATTGCCTTTTCACCCGACGGAGAGATTGGTTGGGTTGCGTGGCTCGGAGACGTCGTCGGCGGGAATGACAGCGTCTTCTCTCCCATTTTTTCAAAAAGTACAGACTGCGGGGAAACTTGGAGTGCGGCCATGGAGGTCAACCTCGATGCGATTGCTTGGATCAAGGATTCACTTCAAACGCTTTGGGTGGATTCCTTGGGAAATCCAGCTTCTGATGGGAATGCAAGCTGCGCGTTTGACTATGACTTGACGGTCGATGCCGATGGAAATCCGCACATGGCGGTTGTCATTTGCACCGGAATCGATTATTCCGTCAGTTCTGGGCTTGCAAAATTCTTGGGCGACGTCACGACGCCTGATGGGGGCTCGACTTGGGAGGTAGACTATATCTCTCCCGTTTTAACGTTTCGCACGCCGGAGTTCGGTGCGAGTACTACCGTGACGATGGACAATCAGCCTCAAATCGCACGTGATGAAGGCGGATGCAACATTTTCTTTTCTTGGGCAGATTCTGATACAGCATTGGTCACGGGCAATCTCAACGGAATCGGATTCGGAGAAAGTGCCAATCTTGCACCCAACCTCCGCATTTCAGCCAAAAACATCGCTTCGGGAATGAAAACATACCCCAAGCTGGTGACCGACCTCGATTTGACTTGGGAAGGTGCTGCCTTGTTTCCGGCCCTTGCGCCGATCGTCCTGAACGATCCAACGGGTTGGAATCTCCCGATTGTCGTGGCCTCCATGGGGAGCAATGATCCAGTCAACCCCGCTACCTTTTATTATCTGGGGAACGACTGCCACATCGCCAATGGCAGCTGGTGCAGCCCCGCGTCGATGGAGTTGAGCTGGGGATATTTTGGAAATTCCGCGTTTGTATCGCCGTGCAGCAACCCGGCAGTCGCATTTTGCAACAATGCACCCCAAGGGCCCTGCGTACCCGTCGGCATCAGTCCGCAGGTTGCGAGCGGCGTGACTTTGCATGATGCCTTCCCCAATCCAACGGATGCAGCAACGGTGATCGGGGTAACTTTGACAGCCAATGCCGATGCGATCCTTACCCTCCATAACGGTCTCGGGCAGGAAGTTGCCACGATTGCCAAAGGCAACTTTGCAACTGGCGAACATCAATTCAGCCTGAATGCCAGCCAATTGGCTCCGGGAATCTACTTCTATCAATGGAGGACGGAGTCGGAATTGGTCAGCAAAAAGTTGATTGTCGCGCATTGATCCACCAACATTTTCAGAAATTGGAGGGGCTGGCAATTGTCAGCCCCTCTCCTTTTCATCACTTTTGGAATCAGCGCTTTCAAGCCAAATCAATTGCGGGCTTGGGCGGGTTAAAATTGCCCGTTAATAATTTTTAAGGCTTTGAAGGCCTGTTTTCGGTGGATAAATGCTGCTGAAGGCTCCATTCAAATTTGCGCCGAGGTCCGACTTGTCCTTAGATTTGCTGCAACATTCGTCCCGAAGTGGTAAAACGGAAAATGAAAAAGCTATTGCATGCCCGTGTAAAACTTGGATTGTCCGTCCTCACGGTGCTCCAATTTGCCTTGATGGGCAATTTGTTTGCACAACAGATCCAAATCGGTCCCAATTCAAAGGAAATCACAACCGACGACCAATTTGTTTTGTCGGTGACGATGAGCGGAATAGCCGGGGGATCGATACCGCAGGCGCGCTTTCCAGAAATCAAGGGCTTGCAGGCCGGCGGGACTTCCACTTCACAAAACTGGATCAACGGTGCCGCTTCCGTCACTTTTTCGAAGTCCTATTTTGCCCCCAATCCCGGCAAATTCACTGTTCCCGAGATGTCCTATGAATTCAACGGAAAGGTTGCAAAAAGCCCTGCTTTCACATTGAATGTCAAAAAGGGCTCCGGCAAAAAACAACAGGCCAATCAAGGATATCGGGATCCCTTTGCTGACTTTTTTAACGACCCGTTTTTCGGCGGTGGGCAACGCAAGCAGCCTGAAGACTTGAAATTCAAGTCCCTCTCAGCGGATTATTTCCTCAGCGTAAACCTCGACAAACGCAGTTGCTACATCGGTGAGCAGGTCCATGGCGATGTGATCCTCTACGTCAATGAAATGGATGCGCGCAAAATCAAGGTCGACGGAATGGCGATCATGGAAATGCAGCAGCGTATCAAAAACAATGGATTCTGGCAGGAAATCATTGAACTCAAGGAGATTCCAGCTGAGCGTGCACAGGTCAACGGCAAGAATTATATCGCCTACACGCTTTACAAGAACATTCTTTTCCCGATCAAAACAGGTAATATCGCATTCAAAGACATCTATTTGGATGGCATGAAACTCGCCGTGGCCACCAATGCAGACCCGATGTCGCGATTTATGGGACGCGATACCAAATTTGAGGCGATCAAAATCAAAGCGGCTGACCGTGAATTGATTGTAAATCCGCTGCCTGCTACGAACTTGCCGGATGCAAACATGGTAGGCAAATTCAAACTCGAAGCAGCCTTGAGCCATAAGGAAATCAAAACCGGCGAAAACCTTGAGCTTGAGATCAAAATTGCTGGCAATGGCAACATTGCGATGATGGCGGACCCGGTGGTCTCCTTCCCCGAAAGCTTTGAAGTTTACGACCCCTCGACGACGTACAACTCCAGAATCCAGGGAAATGGTTTGCTGGGAGACAAAAGCTGGAAATGGTCGATGTTGCCGACGCGTAGCGGAGACTTTGACCTCGGGCCTTTGCGCTTCTACTACTTCGATCCGGAAAAGGCTGCTTATGATTCGCTTGTCGTTCCAGAGCTGAAGGTCAAAGTAACTGGCGACGACATTGAAAACCAACGAATTGGAAAAAGTGGCACGGATGATTTTTACGTTTCCGCGTTTGGTGCAAGTTCGGCGGCGGTAACAAATGGAAACCGGGTCAGCATGATTGTTTTCGTCTCGGGAATGGTGCTCGTCATCGGGATGGTCACTACGGGGTTGATGCGCCGCCGCAAGGTGAGCAAGGTTCCGAAGCAGGAAAACGAGGATTTCTGGTCAAAATAGGGTCGTAATGCGAGGTTTCAGGTCATTTCCCTGAGCTTCTGCAGGATCGTGGACCAAAGCTGTTCGTAGGGAATGATCTCCAAGCTTGCCAGGTTGCCGGCCTCATAGTTAAACCTGCTCGATTTAAGGCTTTGGAAATACTGATCGGCGATTTTGGATGTCGCTTCGTATTCGAATCCTTTCTTTTCCATCAGCAGCATCATTTTGAGGAAGCAGTTGCTGCGGTAGTTTTCGTCGAGTTTCAGATAGCGTGAGCAATACACCTTGAGCGCCTCGGCGCGGGCGATGATCCCGTCAAAATCCCGCCGATCCAGCAAAAACAGGATTTGCAAGATGATGATGGCAATGTTGAGTCCCCGTTTGTCTTTGGAATAAGTAGGAACCTCGTTGAGGAACTTCATCAGTTTGAACTGCGATTCGGCTACGCCTCCAGCCTCGGCATCGATTCTGCCGTTGAGAATGTACCGAAGGAAAGCCTCAAAAATCCGCCACTTTTCCTTGCGCACATCATCAAGACTACTGAACCTCGGATGCTCGGTGACTTGTCTGAATACCTCCGCAGCCTGCGCGTAGTGGGCGGTGTGCATGCAGAGGAGGAAGAAGTGTTCTTGGAAAATCATCCAATTGAGCGATCCATCTCCAAAGAATTGCAGACCATTGTTGAAAGTTTTCAGTCCCGGCTCAAATGTTCCCAATTGAATATAGGCGGTCATGCGATAGAGGGCGATCTCACCGTACCTGATCTTCGCAGCAAGGTGTTTTCGCTTGCTGAGAAAGACCTCCGTTTGATCGCATGCCTCTAGGACCAGATCTGGATTCCCGCCAATTTGTCCAGCCATCACACGGAGGCGAAAAAGCACCAGTTCCAGCTTGAAAGAAGTATGCTTTCTCCTTTCCAACTCAATCTCTTCCACGAAGGCATTGGCAGTACTCGCCAATTCGGGCTGATTTGAGGAGCTTTTGCCGAATGGCAAAGTGATGATTTGATAGAATTCCTCTGCCTTACATTCTGCATGAAAAATTGCCTCCACCTCCCGAAAACGCTTTCGATAATGCTCGAAATCAGTTCTGTTTCCCGAAAATGCGGCCGAATATCGCAAACTTAGCAAGCAGCTAAGGGCTACATCATTCAATTCAAATTTCTCCGCCTGATGCAATGTGGTGATCAGCATTGATTCACCTGCCTTGCGTGCACCACTCTGCAGCAACGCCTTGGCTGCGACAAGGTTACGATTGCATTGCAAAATCGCCTGATCATACCTGCTCATCGTATTGTCCAAAAACAACAGCGTATTCAGCAAGCGATTTTTGACCCGCGACTTTAGCATCAAGTACTTCTTTTCAGAAGGCTCCACGCCAAAAAGTGCCATGGAGGCATCGGCATCAGTCTTGAAAGTCCCTTCCTTGATACCTTGGTATAGACGGTAGTAGAGATTTTTTCTATCTCGACCAGCAGTTTCATTGAAAACCTCGATCCGCCTTAGACGCATCCTTCCAACAACCCTGATTATTTCTTGCAACCTATCCATTGCCTATCCCAAAACTGGCCCCCCAAGTTATCCAAAAAACGAATCTAAACCTATCTAAACTTCCTTACAGTGTTACTTTTAGGCTTTAACCGTAACCTCAAAAAGTAGAATAACTTAGGAACATTGTGTCAAATAATTTCTTGGAAACACCTTAATTCACGTCAGTCATGAATCTTATTGTTGCGATTTTTATCTATCTCGGCCTCGCTACTTCAGCCGAAACTGTGATCACCGATCAAGACATCTTGATCCACCAAGAAGAAATCAATCGAGTCCAGAACGACCCTAGTTTCTATGAGTTTCTTGAAGACATTGGCGGTGTTGGCCAAATTGATATAGAGTCAGGAGTCTGATCTTCTTCATCTCCCCCCACCAAAAAAGTAATTGATCCGCGCTGTCGGATAGGGCCGAAACTCAACGGTAACTTGCTGCAAATCGAGTTCTTGTTGTGCGGCGCCAAAGATTTGATTGTTGGCCAGTACCTCGTACTTGTTTTTGTGAACTTGTACTTGCAGCCAACAACCGATGTCAATGGTACTCTGATTCTTGTGCCGGTATCCAATATTCAAAAGCGGTCCCGTTTGTAGGCTTACCTGACGAAGGCTAATGGCCTTCAAGAGGTTATCAAAGCCTACCATATTGGTTCTGAACCGCTTGGTCTGGTCAAAATGTTTGTATCCAGCCTCGGCATACCAACTGGTTTTCCGTGATTTTCCATCAAAAGTATAGCGGTACTTGTTGTCGATGGTCAAAATGCGGTTGGTATCGAGCGTGGTTTCGGTGAATTTTTCCCAGTTCAGGTAGCTCTGATGCGTTTCCTTTCGCCTGAAGTTGGCCTCGACTTGTAGCCGCCTGCTTGGCCGCCACATTCCCTTCAAATTGGTTTCCAGATTACGGGTTGAGCGATCCGTCTTGTTGTAATCCACGAAGTCCTTCACGTTGTAGGTCACGTAAATGGATTGTTGCCCTTCAAGTCTCAGCGTCTTGTGAAGGTCCCAAGCAAAATCAAAATCCATTCTCAATGATCGCTGAATGTAATTGTCCTGGCTCTTTTCCTTGAGCAAGAAGGCGTAATGGCGATAATTCCCCTGCAATTGAAAGGCAGTTTGAAAGGTTTTGTTCCAGCCTGTTTTCCATTTCCCTGCGGCTACCCAACTCAGTTCGTCACGGTCGTCAAAATTGGTTTCACTGGGTGTGTCATACTGCAAATATTGATTGGTTGTCTTCAATTCCAGAGAATGGCGTCGCAGCGGCAACAAGATATCAAATTCAACCTTCTGGAAATTTTTGGTGAAGTCCTTTTGCTTTTCGCGCTCGACCTGTACTTCAAAATCGCTTTCGTTCATCCCTAAATTGTTTTGAAGGAGGTAGCCCCGGCTGGAATATTGAAATTCATAGCTCCCGCTGGCGCGCAGGGCGCTCGTAACCCACGAAAGCCGCTGCATCGTTCCCAACTCCACACCCTGGAAAGTCAAGTTGTTCTCCTCCGGCGTGGGAAAAACAAGATTCTGAAAAACAAACCGACGTCGATGCAGCAGCATGTTGTTGCTGGATTGCCATTCCAATCCGGGTGCAAATTCGTAGCGCAATTCAAAATGTGGCATCAAGGTATCGCTCTGAATGCGCTTCACCGAATTTCCTTGATAATCATCAAGTTCGTGCGTGCTCGCATGCACCCCTGCCGAGAGTGTGACGCCTTCCTCAAATCGTTTTGTCCATTCATGATCGACGACGACATTGTACTGCCTTCTTGGAGAAATTTGTTTATACCTGGCTATCAACTGTGTGCGCATCGTCAGTTGATCCTTCCATTCATGGGAAGATGTCACGAATAGCGCAGGTGAAATTCCTTGATCCAATTGTACCGTTGGCTCGGTTCGCCCCAAAATCGCGGTGCGCGTATCCCAGGTATAACCTACGAGTGGTGTCACGTGCAAAAACGACCAAGGTTTGTACCGAATGCCACCATACACGCTGATTTTTTCGTTTTTGATTGTTCACATACTGATCCGTTTCGATCCAAGAAGCGACGTCCAACCGTTTTTTCAGCTGGAAATATTGCCAGAGATCGGTATGGAAATACATCTGAACAAATCGGCCTTCGTCTCGCGAACTGTTGTAGATGTTGCTGTGATTCAGTTTAAAATCCAGCGAATAGCGGCCCTTTTGAAACGCATACCGCGCATCCAACATCGTAGAAAAGGTAAAATCGTTTTGTCGGTCAAACGAAAGCCGCATCATAGACCGTTCATCCTGAGCCAACAAGAGCCCCGGCAACCACGTCAGCAAGAACAGAAATGTGATGCGCCTCCCCACAACCACAAGTTAGGTAGAAATTTGGAGTTCGCGGTTGGCACTTGTGGCTTTTGACACCCGGGATTGTCACGGAAGCTCAAAGCTCCACCCCACCGTTTTAGCCTCGCTGAACTTCGATGCTTGTGGCTAATTAATTAGCAGGCAAGACCTTCCCTGTGACTTCGCCGAATCCGATGCGGAGTCCGTCTTTTTCGCAATGGCCGCGCATGATGATGGTATCGCCGTCCTGAATGAATTTGCGTTGGTTGCCATCGTGCAGCGCAATCGGGTTGGCGCCGCGCCAAGTGAGTTCGAGCATGGAGCCATAGCTGTCAGGCGTCGGACCTGAAATTGTCCCCGAAGCGCAAATATCCCCGGGCTGCATGTTGCAACCATTGATCGTATGGTGTGCGAGCTGCTGTCGCATGTTCCAATACATGTATTTGTAGTTGGACTGGCTGATGGTTTCTGCACTGCCACCTTCGGGTTGCAACAATACCTCCAAGGCGATGTCAAAATTGGCAGCGCCATTGTTTTCTAGATAGGGCAATGGCTTAGGATCTTGCTCAGGACCAGCAACTCGGAAGGGTTCGAGCGCATCCATCGTTACCACCCAAGGTGACAACGAACTTGCGAAGTTTTTACCCAAAAACGGTCCGAGCGGCACATATTCCCAAGCTTGAATATCGCGGGCGCTCCAATCGTTGAATAGCATCATCCCAAAAATATGATCCTCAGCCTGTTCCACGGAGATGGACGAACCGAGTTCATTCCCGACTCCCACGACAAAGGCCATTTCCAATTCGAAGTCAAGCAATTTGCTCGGTCCAAAAACGGGCACCGTAGCGTCCAGAGGCAACATCTGCCCTTTGGGTCTGCGTATCTCTGTCCCTGAAATGACGATGGAGGAGGCGCGGCCATGGTATCCGATCGGGATATGTTTCCAATTGGGCATCAAGGCATTGTCTTTTCCGCGGAACATGATGCCTACGTTGGTGGCATGCTCGATGCTGCTGTAGAAATCGGTGTAGTCGTGGGTAAAAAAAGGCAAACACATCGTGGCTTTCGCCTGCGGCACCAGCGCCAGTTTCCGGAGCACTTCGTTGTCCTGTACATCCAGACATTGAATGTCAAATAGATCGGCGATGCGTTCACGGAGGCTGCGCGTGGCAGCGCGTCCGAGTGAAGCAAAGCGATTTAATGTCGTGTCATTCAGGATCTCCAAGTCAAATCCACGATTTCCGAGCAAACCCGATTCGGCCATGACATAGACGTCGATGATCATCTCGCCGAGCGCGATTCCGATCCGGGGTTTAGGATTGTCGGCCGTCTTGAAAATGCCAAATGGCAGGTTCTGAATCGGAAAATCGCTGCCTTCTGGCACAGCCACCCAAGTTTTGCGGGCGGGATCGTTGGATTCGAGCATCATTGAAACGTCCTTTTAGATTGCCGCAAATGTAGGATGTAAACGGATTGGGTAAGCGAAAACGGTTTGGAGAAGGCGCAGGTTGTGGATAAATTTGAAGCAACCACGCGCCGGAGCCCGTGGAGATACAAAGGCGTTCAAGCTATTTTTGCATCAGAAGTTAGGAAGCGAAGCATGAAGATTCACAAGATCATTCTCAAGGACTACCAGCAATTCAAGGATCCCCCCTACCCCCCCCCCCCCCTTCCTCCTATGCCCCCCCCCCCCAACCCCCCCCCCCCCCCCCCCCCCCCCCCCCCCCCCCCTTCCCAAAGTAGACCAATTCCCAACCGGCATCGCAGATCCGCAACCCAAGCCGTTAATACATGTCCTTTCTCCAACCCGCTAAATCAGTCTCAAGATTCATGAATCCAAATTCAAATTTACGCATGAAGACACCCGCAAAGCTGCGGCAGCTGCTCCTTTTGCTGCTGCTCGTGATCACGGTCACACCCCTTGCCCCGGCCCAATCGGCAACGAAGTTGCCCTTTGACCCGGATGTGCGCACCGGCAAGTTGCCCAACGGCATGACCTATTACATTCGCAAGAATGCCGAACCCGCCAACCGTGCCGAATTCCGGCTCGCGGTCAACGCTGGCTCCGTTCTCGAAAACGATGCGCAGCAAGGTCTCGCCCACTTTTGCGAGCACATGGCTTTCAACGGCACCGCGCATTTCAAAAAAAGTGAATTGGTCGATGCACTTGAAGGCATGGGCGTGAAATTCGGGCCGCACTTGAACGCCTACACGTCCTTTGACGAGACGGTGTACATGCTGCAAGTGCCGACCGACAAACAGGAATTAACGGACAAGGCGCTGCTCGTGCTCGAAGATTGGGCACAAGCATTGAGCTTTGACAACACGGAAATCGACAAGGAGCGCGGCGTGGTGCTCGAGGAATGGCGTTTGCGCAGTGGGGCCATGACCCGCATCATCCAGGAAACGATGCCGGTGATTACCAACGGTTCGCAGTATGCAAAACGCTTGCCGATCGGGTTGCCTGATGTCCTCAAAAACTTCAAATACGACGTCCTGAAGGACTTTTACAAGAAATGGTACCGCCCCGACCTGATGGCGGTGATCGCTGTCGGCGACTTTGACCTCGACAAAATGACCGAGCAGATCAAAACCAGATTCGGAGCTGTGCCTGCAAAACCCAATGCCGGCGAACGCCCGCTGTTCCCTGTTCCCGACCATGAAGACACAAAAATCAAGGTGGTCAACGATCCCGAATCGCAATTCACCTTGTTGCAGATCATGTTCAAGCACGACAATGTCCCTTATCAGACCGATGCCGATTTCCGCAACGACTTGGTATCGCAGTTGGGTGCTGCGATGCTCACCGGCCGATTGGACGAGTTGAAGCAAACGGGGCAACTTTCGACCTTGTTCAACATCGTCTATGATGGTGGCATCCAAGGAATTCGTGCAAAAAGCGCCATGAACATCATGGGAATCCTCAATGCCGAAGGTGCCAAAAAAGGAACCGAAATCATCCTTACGGAGATCGAGCGTGCGCGTCGCCATGGCTTCATTTCAACGGAATTTGAACGTCAAAAGGCCAAAATGGTCAAGGATGCCGAAAACCAATTCAACGAGCGCCAAAAGACCCCAAGCGACCAACTCGCCATGCAGTATGTCGATTGTTTCCTCGAAGCTGAGCCGACAGTCGGACCGGCTAAGAACCTCGATTTGATCAAATCCTTTCTTCCAGGAATCACTTTGGACGAGGTGAATGCCAAATTCAAATCCTTGTTGCAACAACGCAATGCCGTTGTTGTGCTCGCCGGAGCGGAAAAGGAAGGCGCAAAATTCCCTACCGAAGCTGAAATCCAAGCAAAGATCACGGCGTTGAGTTCGGAGAATGTCGAAGCCTACAAAGAATTGGTGGATGACCGTCCGCTGATTCCAACACAACCCGTTGCCGGAAAAGTGGCCTCGGAAACAAAGGATGCCAAATGGGGCATTACCGAATGGAAGTTGAGCAATGGCGCCAAAGTGATCCTGAAGCCGACCAAATTCAAAGACGACGAATTGATCATGGAGGCATTCAGCTTGGGTGGAACTTCGAAATTCAGCGATGCAGACTACAACAAAAGCTGGGCTTGCGCGCAATTGATCGGCCAAAGCGGTGTGGGACAATTCAAGGAATCGGTGTTGCAAAAGAAGCTCGCCGACAAGTCGGTGCAGATCTTCCCTTATGTCAACGACTATGAGGAGGGCATTTCTGCGTACTCGTCGGTCAAAGATGCCGAAACGATGCTGCAATTGTTTTACCTCTACTTCACCGCACCACGTCAAGACAGCGAAGCATTTGCAGCGTTCAAGGAGACCATGAAAGGCATGGTGGGTTTCAGCAATGGTCCTGAAGGTCAATTCCGTGACTCGGTTGCTGTGACCATGGCGCAGCATCACCTTCGCCGTCGCCCGCTCACAGAAGCGCGTGTGAACGCCCTCGATCTCCAAAAGAGCGTGATGAACTACAAGGATCGCTTCCTGGAGGCGAGCGATTTCACGTTTGTGCTCGTCGGCAACTTTGATCCCGAACAGATCAAACCTTGGGTGGAGAAGTACATCGGAGGCTTGCCCGGCATGAACCGCAAGGAAAAGTACAAGGATCTCGGCATCGAGGCCCCTGCCGGCATCACCAAAAAAGTGGTGAAGGCTGGAACCGATCCCAAAAGCATGGTCAGCATCAGCATTCCCGGCCCGCTGGAATATTCCGAGCAAAACATTTACGAGATGAATGCGATGCTGTCGGTGTTGCGCATCATGCTGCGCGAGAACATGCGCGAGGAAAAAGGCGGCGTCTATGGCGTAGGTGCCAACGCACGCGCTGCAAGTTATCCGCGTCAGGGCTACCGTGTCGACATCAACTTTGGATGTGCCCCTGAGCGCGTCGACGAATTGATCGGTGCCGTCTGGACCGAAGTCAAGAAGCTGAAAGCGGAAGGCGCGAGCGAAAAGAACCTGCAAAAGGTGCAGGAAATCGACCGCCGTTCACGTGAAACCGACTTGCAAAACAATGAATGGTGGCAGCAAACCATTCGGCACATGCAACTCGACGGCATCCCGATGTCCGATCTCGACAAGTACAACAGCTGGGTCGATGGCCTCACCGGCGCCAAAATCGCCGAGTTGGCAAAGAAATACCTGAATGAGGAACACTATATACAAGTAGTGTTGTATCCGGAGAAGTAAGCATGGCTAATTAGCGAAGGGGGATTAGTAAAAGGGCGCTCAAACAATGCGGTCGCCCACAAAATGCGAGAGGGGGCGCTCACACAATGCGGTGTGAGCGCCCCCTTTCGCTATGTCAACCCCGCCTGTACTGCTTCCTCCAACTGAAACTAAAACTCCTCAGTCCCTTGGGGCTCTGCCCCCACTGAGGTTGTCGGATTTCCCAAGATAGGCTGCCAATTCGTCGAGGCGCGCCCGTTCGGTCATCGTGAGCCCATGGATGCCCTTCTTGGCAACCTTGTCGAGCAAGGCATCCATTTCCGCTTGAAGTTTGGCTTTCATGTTGATTTCCAAGCCGTCTTGTTTCACTCTTTTTTCGGTGGGTTGGTTGCGCGAGTCGACGCGGGTCGTTGGTTTCTTTCTTTTTTTACTGAATCCCCAATTGATGTTTTTGAGAACTGCCATCGGATTTACACCCAATGAGGGGTTGTGATAAAACAAATATATCAGAAGCAAAGTGGGTAGAACAAGCGATGTGAAGAGCAACCAATGCTCGATTGCTATGCTCGGAAAGAAAATGCCACAGATCAGCAACCCAACAAGGGCACCTCCCAAATGCGCGTCATGGCCAATATTCCCAATACCAGTGCGAATCCCAAAAAGCGAAAAAAGCACAAAGAGTACACCATAAAGCCAGAAAGGCATTGGTATGATCAGGAAGAGTAGAATATACTGGTAGGGCATCAGCAAAACCAAGGCAAAAACCACCCCAGATATGGCTCCTGATGCTCCCACAGCCGTGTAATCGGGATGGTTCCGGTGCATCATGAGAGAAAGAATGTCACCACCAAGCATGGACCCAAAATAGATCAATACGTAAATAAGAGATCCAATAGGTCCATATTTATGGGCGAAAATTTGCTCCAACACACTGCCTAAGTAATAAAGGGTGAGCAGGTTCATTACAATATGTGTCAAGCTCACATGAAGGAATCCGCTAGAGATCACGCGGTAATACTCCTTGCGAATCAGAATCTTCTCGACCCAAAACATGTACTTTTCCATCCAACCGGCGCGCTGGAATCCGAAGTAGGAGAATATCACATTCGCTACCATCAAAATCACTGTAATCGGATATTCTCTCATGTTGCAATGCCTGGTTTCAAGTCCAAATCTCAAACATCCCACCCAAAAAATCAAATTGTGCAAAACTCAATTTCTATGGAATCCCACATCGAACTTATCTTTGCCCTCCTCATTAAATTCTTTGGACAATGTCAGAGTGGTTCCATACTAAAGTGAAATTTCTGCGTCAGATGGACAATGGTCTCATCAAGCAGATTACCGAGCAGTACCTCGTGGATGCCATGAGCTTCACGGAGACGGAGGCGCGGGTGATGAAAGAAGTCGGCGAAGGCATGCGTGAAGTGACGATGATGAGTGTCGCACGCAGTCCGATCAAAGAGGTGGTTTTCTATGGAGACACGGACCTGTGGTTCAAGACCAAGGTCACCTACAGCCTGATGGACGAGGAAACCGAAAAGGAAAAGAAAATCACGACCTACTTCCTCGTCAATGCCAATGACGTGAAGGAGGCCTACGAACGTACGGAAGAGCACCTGAAGGAGATGCTTGTACCTTTCCAGATTCCGAAAATCGAGGAAAGTCCGATCATCGACGTGTATCAATACGAGAAGCCGGTCGGCCCAGGATTGCGCAAAGCAACGGCTGAAGAATCCGCCGCTGCACGCGAGGAGGAAATCTCCGTTCCAAAAATCAAGCCAAGAGAAGTCCCCTTCGAAAGCTCGTTTGAGGTCCCCAAATCGGAAGAAGAGGAATAACAACGTTTTTGTGTGATGAGAAATGAGAAATGTTGCCAAGGTGCATTTCTCATTTCTCATTTCTAATTCCTAGCCCCCCGTTAAAAATACTTAAGCCTTTCCTACCACTGGGCTGGTTTCCCGTACTTTGCTGGGAAATGAAAAAAGCCCACATCCGGATTTTGGTGGTTGTGATGTCCGTTGCGCTTTTGGCGCTTCTGGCGGTGCAATGGTTTTGGGTGCAGAATGCAGTTGCGCTTCGCGAGAAACAATTCCGCTACAAAGTCAGGTCGGCGATGGAGGCGGTGGTCGAGCGCTTACAGGAACGTGAAATTTCCATGGCACTCAATAGCAGCAATCTCATTGGGCTGCCGATTTTCCATTTCCCTCCGCGCGAGCCGATTTGTTGTCCTACGCCACACAAACCCAGAACATTATCCGAAGGATTGCTGAAACTGACGACGGACTCCATGCCCACGCATTTTATGCAGCAGGAAGTGAGTACAGGGAGGATGGTGAATGGGAAATGGGTTGAGCAAAAGTCTGTACAAACTACCGTAAGTCAAGGCGATACGCAGGTTGTCGTCAAGCATGGCCTCAGCGATCGTGAAGGACACGAATACATCAACAATGTGATCCACAGACTACTTCAAGGTGGCTTGCCCATCCACCAACGGTTGGAGCCCTCCGTGGTCGACAGCTTGTTGAAGGAAGAGTTGCTCCGCCGCGAAATCGAGGATCCTTTCGTTTACAACATCACGCAGCAAGGGCTGCTGTCAAGCTTCCTTCAACCGCTCGAACCCAGCTCCGCGATCGACAATGAGCAAGAATTTTTCCGTGTTCAGCTGTTTCCGCATGACATCCGACCATCGGAGCATTTTCTCGAATTGCAGTTCCCCAATCGTCAAGGCACGACTTTGCGCGCCATGGGCCTGGTTTTGCCGACATCCGGTGTGTTGGTGGTCATCGTCATGGGTTGTTTCGGGATAGCGCTGATTGCTTTCAGACGGCAGCAAAAACTGTCAGATCTCAAAACCGACTTCATCAACAACATGACCCACGAACTCAAGACACCGATTTCGACCATTTCCTTGGCTTTGGAAGTCTTGAGTGATCCGCAAATGCAGACCAAGGAACGTATTGGGCTCTATACCAAGGTCATCGGACAGGAAAATGACCGGCTCAAAACCCAGGTCGACCGTGTATTGCAAGCAGCGGCCATGGAACGCGGCGAGCTCAAGCTCGATTTGGTGCAAGTCGACTTGGATCAGTTGATCCAAGAGCAAATTGAACGCATCCGGTTGCATGTCGAGAACCGAGGCGGCACGATCCATTATCGATCTGAAGCCACGAACATGGGCATTCAAGCGGATGAAGTGCATTTGGGAGGCGTCATTTTTAACCTTCTGGACAATGCCAATAAGTATTCGCCAGAGAAACCGCAGATTTCCGTCAGGGCCTACAACGTGCTGGGGGGAATCGAAATCGAGGTCCAAGACTTGGGAATTGGCATCAGTTCGGATTCCCAACGCAAGGTTTTTGATAAATTCTACCGTGTTCCCACGGGTAACGTCCATGATGTCAAGGGCTTCGGAATCGGCTTGAGCTATGCCCTGTCGATGGCCAAAGCCCACGGCGGAGACATTCGCTTGCGGAGCGAAGTCGGCCGCGGTTCTACATTCACCCTCTTCCTCCCACAAAAAACAGCGATTGCATGACCCTTCCCCGCCTTTTGCTCGTCGAAGACGATCCCAACCTCGGAGAAATCCTTGCCGAGTTCCTTACTGTGAAAGGAAACGAAGTGACGCGCGCCACCGACGGTGAGGCCGGCCTGCAAGCATGGAAAAACGGAAAATTCGACCTCTGCATTCTCGATGTGATGCTTCCCAAAAAGGACGGATTTGATCTGGCAAGGGACATTCGCAAGGTCGATCAGCAAATTCCCATTCTCTTTCTCACAGCCAAAAACATGCTCGAGGCAAAGGCGGAAGGGTTTGGACTTGGGGGCGACGACTACCTTACCAAGCCTTTCAGCGTCGAGGAATTATTACTGCGAATCAAAGCACTTTTGCGCCGCTCCTCCCCTACCCATACGACCACGGTGACTTCTGAAAAAGAAACCTTTAAGCTCGGAAACTTCGAGTTTGACTTCACCTACCGGGAACTCAAAATCGGGAAGGAAGTCAAGCGAATTACGAGCCGGGAAGCCGACCTTTTGCGTTTGCTTTGCCTTCATCAGAATCAGATCTTGAAGCGGGAAGATGCCCTCAAGCAGATTTGGGGCGACGACAGCTATTTCAATGCAAGGAGCATGGACGTATTTATCACGAAGCTCCGCAAATACCTGAAGGACGATCCCAAAATCGAAATCATGAACGTTCACGGGACGGGCTACAAATTGCTCGTCGGTTAAGATTCTATCCGCGATTTTGTGATCGCGCCCTTGACCAAAGGGATTAAAAATGAGAAACCCTCCGCGAGGGAGGGCTTCCTGTACAAAAGTTGAATGCCTTATTGTACTACGATTCTTTTGACAATCTGCGCATTCCCTGAGCGAAGCTGCAAGCTGTACACGCCTGCCGACAAGGTCGAGAGGTCCAAAGATGCCTGCCAAACACCATTGTGGCGGCTCATTTCTTTGCGCAGGGACCTACCCAATCCATCAAAAACAATCCATTCGCTCTCTTCTGCGGCTCCCCGTACCCACCTGATTTCCAGATTCCCATGCGTCGGGTTTGGATACACTTGACAGGCTGATTCCTGCATCTCATCGGTTCCAACGGAGAGGCAATTCCATGAGGCCAAAAAGCCTTCACGCACGTTGGCACCATTGGTGCTTTCTCTCAAGGTCAAGGCGCCATTGGAACTTGTGATCACCGGAGGCAGTGTTGTGCCGGCATAGATTCCGATGACCGGGCTGTTGACAGAGGGGCCGTCATAGATGGTTACACGATCTCCTGCTGCAAAATTGAACACGGAGAACGTCAATTGCACCTGATTCAACCCACCCGGCTGGATGCGCACAACCCCATTCGAATTGTTCAAGTAATCATCACTTCCGCCGGAATCAAACAGGTTCCCCTCACAGGCTGTCAACAACAAGGAGTCTGAACCAACAGGCATGTTGACGTTGCAGGGCTGATTCAGATCAATGTGAATGCGGTTGGGATAAACCAACGTATCCTTGCTGCCATTGCAACCAAAGGCGATCAAGGTCACATCATAGTCTCCGACAAAAGTGTAGGTATGCGTCGGATTCTCCAAAGTGCTTGTGGATCCATCCCCGAAATTCCAGAGGTAGCTCAATGCAGATGTACTTTGGTTGGTAAATCTAACTGGTGCCGAAACTTCGCAAAGATTCGAGTCTTGGGTATAGAAGTCGGCAACAAGCGTTCCAGTATAGGCGGAACCTACACCCACTGCATGCCAGGCATTCATCGTGGAAATCATTGCAGGCGAACATTCCCCGAAAAGGTCGATGGCAGATTGGATGGAATAAAACCTTGCATCGGCATAGCCGTCATTCGGAGAAAGATAAACGCTCAAATTGCGGTAGGCGATTGCCGCTGCCGAATCAATGCCGATTCCAGCCACGGAATAATTGTCCCCATTGTCATTGGTTCCGGAGCCACCTTCGCTGAGGAGGTAGTACCAAAAGTTTTGCACGCCACTGTTGGTATGCACACCTCCGTTGTCCCAACCGCCGGTTGCCCAAAAAGAGCCCAGATAGGTGTCAGGGTTCATATACTGACTTGGATTGGCCATGCTTCTGAAAGCTCCGATGTCATCGCCGATGCGCCAGCTGGCATTGGTGGGCCTTGCCCAGAACTCGATGGTATTTCCGAAAATGTCGCTAAAAGACTCGTTCAATGCACCAGATTCATACTGATAGACCAAACCAGCGGTAAACTGGGTCACACCGTGGGCAAATTCATGGCCGCAGACGTCCAATCCCTGGAATGGATTGTTGTTTCCCCCTCCATCTCCATAGGTCATGAAGGTTCCATTCCAGAAAGCGTTGGAGTAGCTGTTGTCAAAGTGAACGAAGCTGATGAGCTTGCTCGCAGCATCATCGTAGCTGTCACGACCATGAAACTGCATAAAATAATCATAGGTCATTTCCGCGCCCCAATGCGCATCGATGGCTGAATTGTCAAATGCCTGCGCAAAAACATCCCAGACATTGTTGCTGTCAACAAAATCCGTGGCCATGTTGTAGTCGGTACCATTGTTCATGTTGAATGTTTCCACCCCCAAAGCCCTTCCGCTTTCACGCAAGCGAAAAGTCGTGGGATCCACGCTGTCGGTAACGATGGGCTGAATGCCGCTGTAACGGGAATGTCCGATTCCGTTTGCATCCGCGGTATGGAGACGTTCGTTGCGAAAAAGAATTTCCCCGGTTTCAGCGTCCACGTAGATATCTGCTCTGAAAAGTGGTTCGACTGCGTAAATATCCAATTTCCAAGCCAAACGATACTTTGAGGCTTGGTCCGATCCTGTTTTTACATACCACAGTTCACCTTTTGGACGCCATGAGGCATCTGCCCTTCCGTAAATACGCTGATAAAACTGCTCTTGTCCGGGCATTTCCCAAATCAATTTTTGGGCGCCTGTTTTGTGAATGGCCGTGGTGAGCGCGTCTTCGGAACTGAGCACAGTTTTCCCTGACTTGGCTTCAGCGGCAAAGCAGCCGCTGATCGATACGACATTCTCACCTTGGCAATGGACTTTGACGATTGCCCCAAACACCGGAATACCCTGATGCAGCTGCTGAAAGGAATGGTGGGTCATCCCCAAAGCATCCGTTTCTACCTTCAATGCTTCAAAGGTATCCTTGTCTGTCATCGAAAATGTTTTCCTGAAAAGTTCAGGTAACTGCGAAACCAATGGTTTTTGGGATCCGTCAAACTTGACAAAGTTGGCGATGCCGTTTTTGTCGCTTCTCAGGACGGTCCCGGAAGAACTTGTTTGTCGCTGTTGCGCTTGAAGCGGCAACAACACACAAATTCCAGCGGCAGCAATAATAAACTGTCGAATGCTTCTTATCATAACGTTTGCAACACTGATTTTCTCAAACACCTATAACCATGCCGCGTTTCGGCAGCATGATCAAAGTTCGGGATTATTAGTTTCTGGAAAAAGTCGCCTTGGAGACGATTGTATTGCAGGTTTCACCTGAATTTGGTCCCAAGATTTCTTTGCAAGTCTTTATAGAGCCAAATCCTTTCCTAAATTTGGGGAATGAATGACATGCTCAATAGGTTTCGTTGGCTCTGTTTGATCACCCTTTTGATAGGGATGGGATATGCAAACCTTCCCGCGCAAGGACCTCCGGTCGCAATCGACACCTGCTTGATTGGTGCTTCCATGCGTTTCAAGAACCTCCCGATCCCGAGTAAGTTTGTTCCGGGAGACTATGAGGAACTTCGCTCCTGCCCCAATCTTGGCAACAACCTCGTGAAAATTGGCAAGGCAAAAATCGGAAAGGCTGGCAACTTGAAGTTGATGCTGCGCTTTACCGGTGGAAAACTCGTACACGTCCAATTAATGTCGTCTGGTGAAAAGGACTTTAAAAAGCTCTACAAAACGGTCGTGAAAGAAGCTGGAGTTCCGACTAAAATGGTAGAAAGCCATGGAAAATTGACCTATAGCTATGGAATTCGGTCAAAAATCAAAGGACAACTGACCATTAACTATGATCCCGCCTCCCACGAGGCAATGGTCTTGATTTTGCCTTGAATGCCTCAAAAAGGCACGAAATCCATCCCCATCTTTTCAATGTTACAAGGGTCGTACGTGGATTTGCTGCGTCATTGATTCCATTTGGACCAGAGAATTCGTCTAGGAAAAAAGAAGAAACCCCAGATGCCGAGCGGCTCTAGGGTTTCTTGCCTTTTGAGAAAATTGGTGGATGTTGGATTTTTGGAGTGTGTTGCAAGTTGTGACGGTCTTCTGATACTGCAAAATCAATTCGAAGGACATTTTTAGTATCTCAACCTCACAAATCCCCATCTTTTACTGCATCGAAATGACAAATAACGACCTAATCGCCCTGAATTCTTGGCAATGCTCATTAGCAGGATAAGATTCACTGCCTTCATCACACGTAAGAATTTCAGCTACTTTGAACTAATTGACCAACCAATCCTGCCAACGCGATGCAATTTCGGGACTGTACCCCAAAAATCGGAGCGATTGGTCAAGTAAGTACGGTTCCAAAATTCAACAAAAAGGTGGAAGCAAGTCCGTTGGAATCGAATATCTGGTATATTTGTAGGGTATGCTTGCGGCTAGCCGTCAGTTTGCGCGTGTGTATATCGAATTTGATTGCTGGAATTGAGCAACCCAAGGGAGAAAGTTTCGAAGTGAGGATCAGATGAGGAAAAGCATTTTTTGGCTCGCTGGGTTTATTTGCTGGATTTCCTGTTTGCAGGGACAGCATTATCCTATGTACAGCCAATACATGCACAATCAAGCCGTAATCAATCCCGGTTATACCGGCAGCCGTGATGTTTTGAGTACGAGCTTGCTCTTCCGACAACAATGGCTCGGAATCCAAGGAGCGCCCAGTACCCAAGCATTTTATCTGCATTCCCCTTTGCGCAATCCACGCAACAACTTTGGATTCAACATGGTGATTGACCGACTCGGTGTCACCTATCGGAATGCATTCAACGTGAGTTATGCCTACCGCATCGATCTCGGAGAAAAAAAGGGAAGACTGGCATTTGGCTTGCAAGGTGGCATCGCGAGTCTTCAAAACAGGTTCCGGGACGTCGTCACAGACGAAAGCGGTGATCAAGTTTTTGGCTACAATACGCCGGCGATCCTTGTGCCAGGGGTAGGATTTGGTGCTTACTATGACACGCGACGCTGGTATTTGGGCGTCTCCCTTCCCTATTTGTTGGAATACCACAATGCGGCATTCAACCTTTTTGTGCAAAACAACGACAGCATTGCCTCCTCACGGCCCGCCTTGTTGGCCACAGGATGCGTGATTCGGTTGAATCCCGATATTTTGCTTCGACCTTCAATTCTCGCAAAGTTTGTTCCCAATAGCCCAGTCCAAATGGACCTCAATGCGCATTTGATCATCAAAGATCAGTTGTGGCTTGGAGCAAGCTATCGCACCGGTGATGCACTTGTCGGCTTGATCGGATACCAAATTACCCCTCAATTCAAAATCGGCTATTCCTACGATCAGGCCATCTCGCCGCTGCGGAAATACAACAACGGCTCCCATGAGCTTATGGTTCGGTACGAATTCGGATACCGATTGAAGGTCATGAGCCCACGTTACTTTTAGGAATGAGCCATCCAAACGCAACTCCAAAGACTGGACCCATTCCCTTTTTTCTCCGCATCGGCGTGTTTTTACTCGTTTTCGGCAGCTTTGCCCTGTATGCCGACGGCCAAAATGCCTCAAAATGGTTGGCTAAAGGTGATGCAGCTTTGGCAGCGAAAGAATATGCCAAGGCGGTAGATTACTATGAATGGGCTGAAAGGAAATCCGGCGGATGGAAAGCCTCGTTGGGTCTCGCCAATGCTTGGAGGGCCCGCATGGATTATTCCAAAGCTTTGGAATTCTATGCAAAAGTGGTTGATGTACAGGGAATTCCCGTCGAAACCTACTTCTACCATGCCCAAGCTTTGATGGTCACCCAAAACTATCCCGAGGCCGAACGTTGGTTTGCAAAGTACGCAGCGTCAGTGCCTTCGGATCCAAGGGCTGCCACTTTCAGGGATATTGCCCGTTTGGTCGCTGCTGTCAAAGGCGATTCCGGTCAATATGAATTAAGGCGATTGCCCATCAACAGCAAATGGTCTGACTTCAGCCCGGCGTTTTTTGAAAACGGAATCCTGTTTGTTTCGTCCCGCCCCAACGAAGTTGGTATTCGCCATACCTCGACCGTGGATGATGCACCGTTGCTTGACCTATTTTATACGGAAATGGATTCCTCCGGCAAGTGGTCCATACCAAAACCCTATGCGGCGCTCAACACCAAACTCAATGAAGGGCCGTTGACGGTCGACAGCCTCCAAGGCATTCTATTTCTTACGCGCAACGATCCATCCCACAAAAAAAATCGGGAAAAATCTGAGCGGCAAGGCCTCAATCGCCTTCAAATCGATCCCTTCACGCGTGTTGAAGACCGTTGGGTTCCTGCCAAGGCATTTCCTTTCAACAATGTGCGCTATGCAGTTGGCCATCCTGCCATCAGCCCCGATGGGCAGTACCTCTATTTTGCGTCTGACATGCCGGGCGGATTTGGTGGCGCCGACCTCTACCGTGCCACCTGGGACGCATCAAAAGGAGAATGGCTCCCTGCGGTGAACCTTGGCCCCATGATCAATACCTCTGAGAATGAGTTGTTTCCCTATGTAGATTCGGAATCTCAACTTTATTTCTCTTCCAATGGGCACCTGGGGCTTGGCGGCCTCGACCTCTTTTATGCCCAACAAACAACGAATGGAGACTGGTCTAGAGTGCAAAATTTGGGTTACCCACTCAATTCGGAAGCAGACGATTTCGGCATCCTGCTCTATCCCGATGGGAACAATGGATTGATCAGTTCCAACCGCGGCGGGGTGGTCAGCGACGACAACATTTATAGCTTCCAGCGATTTTGGCCCAAATTTGAATGTACACCGCAGTTGGTGAACAACTATTGTTATCAATTTTGGGAAACAGGTGTGATCGATTCCGATACGATGCCCTTGGCCTATGAGTGGAACTTTGGCGATGGCTTCAGGGCACGCGGACTTGACGCGCGCCATTGTTTTCAAGGTCCCGGCGACTACTTGGTTTCGCTCAACCTGATTGACACGGTTTCAGGGTATGTGTTTTTGAACCAAACTGAATATCGTTTAACCGTCAGCGACACGGAGCAAGTCTATATCGACTGCCCCGATGTGATCGGCGTCGGTGAAGAATTTAGCATCAATGGCGGAAAATCGATTCTCAATGATTGCAGCTTGGAGGCGTTTTTCTGGGAAATGGGTGACGGTCATCGCGAAACGCTCCCAAAATTCACCTACCAATATGAACAACCAGGCCGTTATGAAATTAAACTGGGCGTAACAGGTACTTCAGCGGCAGCCGAGGATTGGACATGCAAGGGATGTGTGACTAAGACGGTCGAAGTTTTGCCGACAGCCGAGGTGAACCAATTGCGCGATTCCTTGGAATCGATGCGGCAAAAGGAGATTGAACAACAATCCCATTGGGATCGACCTGCTTTGCTGCAGGCACTGTTGGAGGCAGGCGAAAAGCTTTATGACATGCGCGACAGCGCCAACGGTGCGAAGTATTCGGTGAGATTGCTTGAAAGCGATTTACCAATTGACACCAAGGCAGCTCCCTTTGATGCATTGCGCGATTTGCGGGAATTGCGAACGGCCACCGGTTTTGAGGTGTATTCTGGATTGGAATCGGAGATCGGAAAAATTGCACCGTATTTCTTCGAAGGCCACCGGGCAGGATTCAACGATGCGATCGTGGTCATGGTCCGTGATTCGTCAACAATTGGAAGCCCAAAACCGACATTTGTTCAGATTCCAGCTAAGAAAACGGACTTGGGGTACACCCTTTTTTCGGCGGACGTGATTGATGCACAAGGCAATCCGCTGAATGCAGAAATCACGTTTGAGGAGTTGAATTCCGGACTTGAAGTGGTTCGTGCCAAGGCTGATTCCAACGGTAGATTGGAGGTACGATTGCCCAATGGAGATGCCTATGCATGGTACCTGGGTACCACTGATTTTTTTCCTGCCTCCGGGATTATTGATTTATTGGCTGCGTCCGAGGCGGTTGGGGTAACAGGAAAAATCCGGAACAAAGTCACGCTGAGTTCGATTGCGGAATTGGTAGCTTCTGGCGAATCTATACGCATCAATAATGTATTTTTCGATTATGATGCGACCACGCTCCGGCCAGAATCCAAGCGCCAATTGGACAGATTGGCTTCATTGTTGGTTCAATATCAAGATTTTGGTGTCAGCATCTCTGCCCATACCGACGACCGGGGAGACGATGCCTACAACCTTGCGCTGAGCAGGCGGCGTGCCGACGCGGTCTTACGGTACCTTGACAGCAAAGGATTTTCTTCCAAGCGGATCACCTCCGAAGGTTTTGGAGAGCGCAAACCTGCCGTGCCCAACGACAGCGACGAAAACCGGCAGTTCAACCGCCGGGTTGAATTCAGTCTATTTCCGATCACCAAATGAGAAACAGAACCTGCAACGCCAAAAACCGGAGGAGCACCGCTGAACTTGGCCCGATGTTTGAATTGGAATGGAATTGTAGTATTTTAGATTCCGACCGCGAAGCACGCTTTGCGGTTTTAAAGCGCATCGACTGTATGTTTTTAAATCGCTGTTTATCAATCCTCTTGCTGATGTCGGCACTCATTTTGCCGAATGCGACTTTCGCACAGCAATTCCCTGGTGTCGAGGAAAACATACCGTTTCTCATCACTTTCGGCAAAAATGGGGTCACATCTTGGGGAGATGACGATTATTCGCAGACATTTTTCCTCAAGGTTCCCAAGTCTCAAAAGGATCCCATCTATGTGCGCGTTTACGATGCAGAGGTCGGTGGCAAGCTTGATGAACTGAAAGGCATCTGGAATACAAAATGTAAATTCTCCGTCTATGGCGGTCCCGGCACTTGGAGCAATCCTGACGCCAAAGGGGCCGGTCCTGAGGGCGATTACGACAGTGGCACGCTCCTATCGACAAAAACCTTTGCGGCCGATGTCAAATATGATACCACTTGGTACACTTTTGGACCTTTTAATCCGACGGAAGGCGAATGGGTGCCGGTGATGGATGGCTATGTATTCAAGGTGATTGCCGAAGGAATTGTTGGAGACGATGGCAACATTTACAAGTACTTCCTGAGCACCCGCCCGGACCGGAATCTTAAAATCGAAGGCGCCAATGCATTCACCTATGAATATACCTTCAGGCTACCCAACAATAATTCCATTTGCCATATCTACCCGTTTGTCGACAGCAAAGTCGTAAGCATTCAGCAACACAATTTTGATTGGGACGGCGACGGTACGATTCGCATTGTTTCGATTGCACGTAAAGGAGAGCCTGTCAAAATGAGTACCGACGACGACTGGGCACTCAGCAAGCATGAGATCACCGACCGTGAAAAAAACACGTCCATTGACATTCAACTCATCAAGTCCAAAAACGTCAACAACAACAATGTTGTATTCAGCGTCACCAACCAATATGGTGAGGCGATGCCGTTTTATTCCATTCCGATCGGTGGCCCTCCAAAATACACCCCGATCATCAACGTAAAGCCAGACCCCAGGTAGGCTTCCGCTTCATGATGCATTTTCCAAGATTATTAAGATCCCTCAACCTCCATCGGCCTCTTTGCATGGCAAAATGGACCTTGTTTGCTGCACTATTTTCGGCCTTGTTTTGGGGCGAGACTTTTGCTCAAGGCTTTGTGAGCAAACACTATGACGCAGAAAACGGACTTCCAGTTGAGTACATCTATACGCTTGTCCAAGATGACCGCGGATTCCTGTATTTGGGAACCGGGTCAGGCCTCGTGCGCTTTGACGGTGCAAAATTCAAAACACTGACAACCGCAGACGGTCTTGCCGACGACTTTATCACCGCCTGCCACAAAGACAAAACGGGATTAATTTGGCTTGGACATGAAGGCCGAGTTTCCATGCTTACCGGGTCGAAATTGAGCGCTCTTCCCGACACATCATCCATCCGGAGCAGGGTCATTGCCATCGCCTCTGACTCCTACGGCGATGTATGGTGCGCCTCGCAACGCAACGGCATTTTCCTGATCGACAGCACCAAGGTGCTCAAAAATGAAAGCAACGGCATCTCCGAAGATATGATGGTGCATAGCATGGCCATCGGCAAGGTTCGCGGTGTCGAATATATGCTTATTGGAACCGATCAGGGGCTTTTGGTCTATATCTTGAAGAAGCGGGGTGCTCCACAATTTGCCTACGCTGCCACCAAAGTACCGGCAACCAAGATCCAATGCATCGTCAAAAAAGCCAGTTTGGACGGATTTTGGATCGGGACTGAAGATGAAGGAATGCTGGCTTTTGAGCCCTCCCAACTTGATACTTCCACAGTTGCCTTCAAATACGATGCAACGATCGGCTTTCCCGAATCGAATGTCATGTCAATTTCGGAGGGTCCAAACCGTAGCCTTTGGGTTGGGTCAGGAAGCCAAGGATTTTTCAAATTCTGGAATGGCCCTGCCACAAGTTCCCCAAAAACAAATGGGCTTATCCAAGTAATGAAGTCGCAGCCGTCAGACAGCATTCCGGTACAAATTGTCAAAGCCATTTACCATGACAATTTTGGAAACACCTGGCTTGGAACCTATGGCAATGGATTGTTTTCCCTTGAGAATCAAACACTCAGCACTTTACGCCTAATGGAGGACTCCACCTCCAATCTCGAGCTGTTGTGTACCTTTGAAGGGCATGGCGGAGATTTTTGGGTTGGGACCAATCGTGGTCTCTATCTTCTTGGGAGTGAACTGGTTAAAACAAGCAATTTCAAGTATTCCCTGGGTGGAATCATTACGCTTCCCCACAAATTGCACTATACGGAGGCCGATGGCCTACCCTCTTCCAAGATTACGTGTGTACTGGAAGATAAACAACGTAACCTTTGGGTCGGAACACGCGATGCAGGCATCGCTGTATTGCTGAACGGTGCAACCAAGTTCGAAGCTCGCTCACTTTCAGACCTTTCCTTGTCCAACAACATCAACGCCCTTGCTCAAGGAAAAGACAACCTGCTTTGGATCGCGACCACAGACGGTGCATTTTCCTTGGATCCTGCCACTGGAAAAACGAACTATTACGGAACCCAAAACAAATTGCCGCACAACAATATCTACGATATATTCTCAGATAAATCGGGAAAAATCTGGTTTGCAACGCATACCAACCGTCTCGCATTTTTTGACGGGAAAAATATTGAAACGCGCGAGGTGACCGATCATGGGGAAATTCCCAACATTACTTGTATCAAACAGGACAAGCAAGGCATCTTTTGGCTGGGAACGGATGGAATGGGACTTTATCGGTTCGACGGTGAAAAGTACAAGCAATTCAACAAATTGGATGGACTTCAGAGTAACTACGTCTACAACCTTGTCATCGACCACTATGGCCATGTTTGGACGACACACCGCGATGGTTTTTCGAGGTTTGTTCCCCAAACCGGAAAGATACTAACCTATCCTTCAAAGATATACGTCTCCAAAGAGGAAAATCCGCCATCAAGTGCCAATATTGACGACTATGGAAATATCTGGTTTTCCACGGAACAGGGAATTTTGCGGTACAATTGGGACCCGGAGCGGAACATTGGCGCCGCCCCTCGGATTTTCTTGGAGTCGGTCACGATCTTTGACAGCCTCTACCCTATTACGGAGGAAATTGTATTGCCCTACGATTCCTACCGGATCACCTTCGGATACCTAGGCTTGACCTTTGTCAATCAGGAAGATGTTTTGTACCAATACAAGCTCGAAGGTAGAGAGCCCGATTGGTCGCCACTCACCAAACTTGACCAAATTTCCTTTCAGGCACTCGAAGACGGCCAATACACCTTTCATGTGCGCGCATGCAACCGTTTTGGCAAATGCAACGAAGCATCCGCGAAGATTAGAATCGTGATTTTGCCCCCATTTTGGAAAACTTGGTGGTTCCGTGGTTTGATATTTTTGGCCGTCGGAGGAATCGTTTTTGCCTATATCCGGTACAGAATCTATCGGTTGAATCGGGAAAAGGCTGAGCTCGAAGAAAAGGTAAAACAACGTACCCTCGAATTGCTTGTTGAAAAGGAGAAGGTCGAGAAGGCCAATATTGAGTTGGAGAAGCTTTCACTTGTGGCAAGTGAAACAGACAATGCAGTTTTCATTCTGGATGCAGAAGGTAATTTGACCTGGGTGAATGAAGGCTTCACACGGCTTACAGGATTGACGATGGATGAATTGCTCGCGATTCGCAACGAACCCGAGTTCCTCAACACGAGCAGCAATCCGCGTATCAAGGATTTGCTTTCCAAGGCCACAAAAGAGAATCGTTCCGTTCAATACGAGTCAACCTTGCCCTCCAAAAGTGGCACTGAAATCTGGGTGGTTTCCACGCTGACCCCGATTTTTGACCAAGACGGAAACATCCGGAACATCGTGATTATCGACAGCAATATCACCGACAGGAAGATTGCCGAGGAGAAAATCAGGCAGATGAATGCCGAATTGGAATCACAGGTCGCCGCCAGAACCCAAGAACTTGCTGATGCCAATGAATCCCTGCTCATCGAAAACCAGGAGCACATTAAAACTTCAGAGCAGCTGAAACGCACCAACAGCGAACTCGACACATTTGTCTATCGTGCTTCCCATGACCTCAAAGGGCCATTGGCATCCCTCAACGGTCTGATCAACATCGCCGGTATGGAGCTCACCGACAATGCCGTAGCTACAAGGTATCTCGGGCTGATGGACAAGGCTGCAAAAAGGCTCGACGGAATTTTGATTGACTTGATCGAGGCAACACAGGTCAAACAGCGCACCATCGAACTTGGCTCCATTCCAGCATTGGTATTGGCCAATACTGTGGTTGAAGGAATCAAAACCCAACAAGATCTCAGCAATGTGGAGATCAAACTGGACATCGATCCTTCCCTTGAGATTGTGTCTGACGAAACCCTGCTGAATTCCATTTTGCAGAATCTGATCGTCACTTCCTTGAGGTACCGCGATCCAGCAAAGCCGGTATGCGAATTGGCGCTGTCAATAAAGAAGCTACCCTCAACCTGGAGCATCACCATGACCGACAATGGACTTGGTTACAATGACGATGTCAAACATCGTGTTTGGGACATGTTCTTCAAGGCCAACAATCAAATTTCGGGATCCGGTCTCGGATTGTACATTGTGAAGCAGGCCACCGAAAAACTAAACGGTCAAGTTTCGATGGAAACCAAGGCGCTTGAGGGAACAAAGATTCACTTGGAATTCCCAATTCAGACGCCCGCCTAGTTCATTATTGCAAAAGATTTCGGTGCGGGGAGTGCCTAGCCAATGGCTTGTCAGCCAAATCAGCTTTCCCGCCAACAAGAAGGCGGAACATTCTTTCTGAATGGTTAATATCCAGAAATTGAATACATTTAAAATCAACAATTTAACCGATGATGATTCACTATTGAAGAATACAAATTATTGCTTCAAAGTGATCATTGCCAAAGGATGCTATTCCTCAAATCTCCCCACAAACACCTTTGTATTGAATGTCGCGGTGGATGTAATCACATTGAGATAATAAGTACCAACTGCAAATTCAGAAAGATCCAGCGGAATCGGACCGCGTCCTGTCGAGGCCGTTTGTCGCTCCATGACTTTCCGCCCGGTGAAATCATACATCTCCAACCAAACCTGCCCTACGGTTTCGATGTCGACATTGACCATCAAGTAGTGATTCGCCGGATTGGGGTAAACGAAAATTTGGCCTTGCGCTGGAATATCCAACATTTCTTGGCCGCAGCCTGTGCGAAAAAGATTCTCGCGGCTCACCATTTCCGACCGATAGCGCAACAAGGCGGATCGCATCCGTTGAATCTGGCAATGGGTAAACAGGTTGATACACTGGTCATCGGAATAATCCATGTAGTTTTCCACCTGTCGGCGAGTGCTGTCACAAGCCTCCCAGAAAAGGATGCTTTGTGAACTTGTACAAAGCGGAAAAGTTGCAAATTCTTCTCCTGGCACCGGCGGGGTGTCATCGCAGAAGTCCGTGCCTGCCGGGCAAAAAGTGCTGCTTGTCGGCCCCCAAGGATGGTAAAGATCGAAATAGTGACCGACTTCGTGTGTTCCGGTTTTGCCGCGGGTCTGTGCAGTGCCCACGTCACGACCAAAGTAGTGGTAGTCGATCACAATACCATCATAGGCGGTTCCTGCAACTTGTTCCGGAATGTATGTATAGCCCGCAAGTGAATATTCACTGTTGAACGGAATATGCCGCACCGTCCAAATGTTCAAATACCGGTTCGGATCCCATTGATTGATATTTTTCATCAAAGTATCCTCCGTAAACGGATCCAAGGAATCTGCATAGGCGGTTACCGTATAGTCATATCCAAGCGATGGGTTGCCGTAAGGATCCACTTTTGCGAGGCAGAATTTTATTTTCACATCTCCCCCCATCGGGCTGGAATTGGCTCCTTCGCCATAGCGCCCAAAACCCTCATTCAACACATCAATTTGCGATTGGATTTGCTCCGGGGTCACATTTCGCTCTGCGCCAAAGGAATGCATCACGTGTACCACCACCGGAATCACGTAGGTAAAGGCAGAGTCCACTTCGCCGACCTTCTCGTCATTGGGGATCGTGCGGCCGGGTACACCATTGGGGAATTTGCGTCGCAAGTTGTCAGCCAACTCATCACTACATCTTACCGTAGCACCCACTCCATCAGTCGATTGCCCCATTGCACTCAAAGTAGAAATGCAAGTCAGTCCCCAAAAAAGCCAATTGCGCAAACCGTTCATCCTTCGTTCAGTGCTTGATGTTCAAAATTAGGCATTCGAAGGCAGAAAAGAAACTGGCGAAGTCCATACAAAAAGTGGATCCACAAGATGCAAGAAGCCCCGTCCAAGCAACTTGAACGGGGCCTCTCATTGGTAAGGAACAGTCTTCCTTAGTCGACAATCAAATTCTTGTACACGCGGCTTCCACCTGCATTGACCTCGAGGATATAGATCCCTTTGGCCATGTTGCGCAAGTCGATTTCCGAGTTCATGGTACCAACTTGGCGGCCTGCCTGCATTTGCCAGACTTCTTGACCCACAAGATTGGTGACCCTCAACTGCACGTCTGCTGCCTTGGACAACTCAGCACGGAGGCTGAAAAGACCAGCGCTTGGATTTGGGTAGACATTCAAGGAGCCGTCCACAAAGACTGCATCTTCTTGGCCGACCACGGTAACATTGATCCACTGACAGAACGAAGCCGATCCGCAAGCATTGGATGCCGTGAGACATACATAGTATTGACCTGCAAACAGGTACCCATGTGATGGATTTTGCTGTGTGCTTACACTGCCGTCCCCAAATGCCCAGAACCAAGTGGTCGGGCTGTTCACGGAAAGGTCGGTAAAGCCAACAGTAGAGGTTCCAAACACAAAGTTGAATTGTGGCACAGGTGCATTACAGGCAATCACCAGGTTCTGGCACGAGGTATTCGTTCCGCAGAAGTTGGTTACCGTGAGGCACGCATTGTAGATGCCCGACTGTGTATACGTATGCGTTGGGCTTTGCAAGGTGCTCGTGATGCCGTCTCCAAAGTTCCAGAACCAAGATTGAGCGCCGATCGAGACATCATTGAAGGTCGCAACAGAGTTGGTAACCTGAGCAACGTAGCCAGCAGTTGGCATGGAGCAAGTGATCGTTACCGTCTGACAAAGGGTGTCAAATCCGCAGCTGTTGCTCACATAGAGACATACCGTGTACGTGCCTGCTGCAGGATACACGTGGGTCGGATTGGCTTGGGTGGTCGAAGGAGAACCGTCGCCAAAAGTCCAAGTCCATCCTTGGGAGTTAGGCGATGCACCATTGGTAAAGCCTACCGTGCTGTCGTTTTGCACCAGGAAGGTGAAGTTGGCAGTCGGAGGTACACAGCTAATGATGACGGGCCTGCAAACGGTATCCGAACCGCAAACGCTGGTCGAGATCAAGCAAACGTTAAACGTGCCAACGGTTGTGAAGGCATGAATCGGATTCGTTGCTGTTGAAGTTGTGCCATCCCCGAAATCCCAAGTATAAGTAGTGCTGCCACCACCTGTGGTTTGGTTCGTGAAAGAACCAATGTTGGCATTCGTAGAAAAGTTGAAGTTTGCATTCGGGGCAGGGCAACTTACCGTGATCGACTGGCAGAAGGTGTTGGATCCGCAGGCATTGACAGCGGTCAAACATACTTGATACACACCTGGCGCTGCATACGTATGCGTCGGGTTGGATTGGATCGAGTTGGGGGTGCCATCGCCAAATACCCAAGTCCAACCTGTCGGATTGCCACCGGTCAAATCACCAAAGCTTACCACCAACTGATTCATCGTAGTCGAGAAGTTGGCGGTCGGCTGTGGGCACAATACCGAAACCGCTTGGCATGTGGTATCGTTGCCACAGGAATTGGTCGTCACCAAACAGACGTTATAGGTACCTGTGTTGGCATAGGTGTGGGAAGGATTCTGCAAGGTGGAAGTGCCGCCATCACCGAAATCCCATGACCATGACGTAGGCACACCCGTGGTCAAGTCAGAGAAGTTATAAGCCAAGTTGATGTTCGTGAAGCTGAAGTTAGAACTTGGCAATGGGCAGTTCAGGGTAATGTTCTGACAGAGTGTATGCGTACCGCAAGCACTTGTAATCGTGAGGCAAACCTGATAAGTGCCACCTTGTACATAAACGTGTGTGGGGTTCTGAACTGTCGAGGTACCACCATCGCCAAATGTCCAAGCATACGTTGTCGGATTGCCCGTGCTTGTGCTTGTCAAGTTGAGCGTGAGACCCGTATTCGTGAAGGAGAAGCTTGCAACTGGTGCAGGACACGAAACCGTGATCACCGTGCAGGTCGTGTTGGAACCACAGGTATTCGTCGCTGTTAGGCAAACGTTATATGTGCCTGAAGCAGCATAAACGTGCGTTGGATTCTGAAGTGTAGAAGTATTTCCATCACCGAAGTCCCAAAGCCACGAGGTTGGCGTACCGGAAGAGACATCCGTAAATGCCACCGAAAGATTCGTAGGGATACGTGTGAAACCAGCGACCGGAGAGTTGCAACCGGTATTGATCGGGAAGCAAATGGTATCGGTACCGCAAATATTGGTCGCAATCAAGCACACAGTGAATGTACCAACGGTTGCATAGGTATGCGACGGATTTTGGGTAGTGCCCAACGGGCTACCATCCCCAAAGTCCCAAGACCAGGTCGTCGGGGTATTGGTGGTCAAGTCAGAAAAGTTGACCGTCAAACCCGCAGTCACAGAAGTCCAGTTCGCAACCGGTGGCACGCACCCGGCAACGCTCAATGAGGTGCAGAAGGTGTCAGAGCCGCATGCATTGCTTGCAATCAAGCAGACCGTATAGGTGCCATTGGCGGCATAAGTATGATTCGGATTTTGGGTAGTCGAAGTATTGCCATCGCCAAAATCCCAAGCCCAAGTGGTGGGGCCATTCGTTGAAAGGTCCACAAAGGAAACCGTCAAGCCGGCAGGAGCATTCGCAAAATTGGCAACAACCGGCACGCCGCTGTTGATCGTCACAGTGCCCGTTGACTGATCGGTACAACCTGTCGTCCAGCCAAACATCGTATCACTCAACGTAACTGTATAAGATCCGGCAACCGTGTAGGTATGTGCGCCGTCAATTTGATATTCTGCTGGTGAGCCGTCGCCATAGTTCCAGCTAAAGGAGGAATCTGGATTGCCTGCCCAGAAAACATTAAAAGCGTCAATGTTGTAGAATCGATCAAACAGCACAGGTGATGAGGTATTTGTCCAAGACATCGGGGTACCTGTACACGCCGTGGCATTCGTCGGGGTGAAACTCGAGGTGATGCTATAAGTAACATGCGGTAGCAGCATGAAGTCGGCATCCAACAAGCTGGCGCCGAGCAAAATGTTGTAGCTATGTTCCCAGGCTGGTGGAATAAACACAGATGCAAGCCACTCCTGTTGGCCATCACCCACAGTGTAGTCATTGGAAACAACGGCTACATCAATCGCGGAGTTATTGGAGACCGTAACGACATAAGGGCCGTTAACGGTAACTGGAGCGGGAAATGTTGCAAATTTTTCCAATACCCCAAGTGTCAACGGCGTTTGGGTCGAGTCAATGGTAACCGTGGTTGTAGCCAAAGCTGCGCCGGTTGGCAACGAATCCAAGCCCGCTGAAAACAATTGGCAGGTCAAAGTCACCGTTTGGCTTGTGGAGGAGTCCACAAATGCATAAAACGTAAATCCATTTACCGTGATCGGTTGCGGAGCCGAATACCACTGACCGATACCGACGCCATTGGCGATGTCCAACAAAACAAGGTTGGTGGCCTTTGCAAATGGATACAGCAACGTATCGGGACCGCAGGAGGCCGTCATCAACGGAGCCCCTCCTCCTCCGCCTTGCGGATTCAACCGCGCATTGGCATTGGACGTTTGGGTCAATGGGCTCAACCCGATGGATTGTCCATTGGGTCGAACGAATGGGTTTGCGTTTTGGGCAGAAAGTGATAGCGCCCAGAAAGCAGACAAGAGCACAAAAAGACTGCTTAGTGTCTTCCTCATATCCTTTAATTTTTACTCGAAAAAGGCGGGGGTTGACTTCTTGATGATCCCACCTTGGTTAAAACCGTTAATTTAGCCTTTGTCCAACAATATACCAAAGAACATCCCCATTACCGAATCAGCGAATGCCTCCCACAAGACGGGATTTTGCATCAACTGCCATTTTTGAAGGCTGAACGGTGGTGAGGAGATACCCCACAAAAAAGAGACGTGTTTGAATGCAGGTCACCTGCATTCAAACACGTCATGGAAGCCTGCAAACGTCTTCCTTATTTTCCTACAGATCCAAAAACCTTTTGCAGCAAATCAGTGACCCTTGCCGCAGGGTTCGTCCGAATTTTCTTCTCCTCCCCTGCCAACTTCAAGAATAAGCCATCAAGCGCCTTGCCCGTGGTATACTTGACCAAATCGGTCTCGACTTTGGTCACCAGTGGAATCTTGTTGTAGGTTGAAGTGATGTCCGTCCAGTATTTGGTCGCATTGCAAGTATTCAATGCATTGGAAATCACAGGTGTAAACTTCGAAGTCAATGCAGGTGTTGTTTTCCCTTTGAAGTACTCCGTTGCTGCATTGTCTGGACCGCTGAGGATGTTGCGCGCATCTGCGAATGTCATTTGCTTCACTGCATCCACAAAAATCGGTTTGGCCTCTGCAGCAGCCTTTTCAGCAGAACGGTTGAGCGTTACGACAAAATCGTCGACCAACTTGTTCATTCCAAGTTGACGCAGCTTGTCTGCAGCGCGCTGTGCCTCCTGAGGAAAAAGTATTTTCACCATGGCATCGCCCATGTACCCATCGGTTTTATTCAATATTCCCACGGCATTGCCGGTTCCAACCTCAAGTGCCTGCTTAAGACCAGCGATGATCTCGCTATCGGTAAGTGCGGCGGGCGTGTTGATTGAATTTTGGATCGAAGTCAAGGTATCGCAGCTCATCCAACTGAGTGTGATGATTGCAAAAAGAATTAAAAGGTACTTTTTCATCTACGTTTCATGTTTTCAAGTTCAAAAATAGCAAGTATCAAAGATCATACCATATCCTCGCTTCAGCAAATCAGAATACGCACAGCTTAGCTTCCATTAGGATCCCACGATCCGGAGCCAACCGCCAAAACCATTGGACCGGCGTCTGCAGCCCTATCTGCGCATACAGTTAGGCTTGAAAAAGAACAAGGCCTTTCCCCGTTTAGGAGAAAGGCCATGTTTTGTATTCATTCCTAAGGAATCAGCTCTTTGCTGCATCCACGACAGCCTTGAAGGCATCGGCGTGGTTCATTGCGAGGTCGGCAAGAACCTTACGGTTCAATTCGATTCCTTTTTTGGAGAGGCTTCCCATCAAAACGCTGTAGCTCAAGCCGTGGGCACGGGCACCTGCGTTGATCCTTGCGATCCACAAGCCGCGGAAGCTACGCTTCTTGGCTTTGCGGTCACGGTAAGCAAACACCAAGCCTTTTTCGACCTGATTCTTGGCTACCGTCCAAACATTCTTTTTACGTCCGAAGTAGCCCTTGGCCATCTTCAGGATTTTTTTCCTCCGTTGCTTGGAGGCGACTGCGTTTACACTACGTGGCATAGTCTTTTTTTTGCGGCTCTTGAAGTGGCATTAGGATGTTTAAATCCTGGATGCTCTCGGGGGTACTCCAGTCACCAATTTTTGTTGAAAATTTTACAAACCGAGAAGGTTTTTCATCCTTCCTGCGTCCGAGGGGTGTACCATCGTGAGTTTCTGCAGGTTACGCTTCCGCTTTTTTGACTTTTTGGTCAAAATGTGATTTGCGAATGCGTGCGCACGCTTCAACTCGCCCGATGCGGTAACTTTAAACCTCTTGGCCGCTGCACGATTGGTTTTTACTTTGGGCATAACTAAATGTATTGATACAAAATTATTTCGGTTTTGGTAACCCAGCCTTGGGCGTGAGGATGATATACATCCGCTTGCCTTCCAACTTGGGGAGCATCTCAACTTTTCCGATATCGGAAAGCTCATCTGCAAACTCCAACAAGAGAACCTTGCCACGGTCGGTATAGACGATCGAGCGGCCACGGAAATGGACAAAGGCTTTCACCTTGTTGCCCTCTTCCAAGAACTTCCTAGCGTGATTGAGTTTGAAATTGAAGTCGTGCGAGTCGGTGTTGGGTCCGAAACGGATCTCCTTCATCTCGACAATGTGCTGCTTCTTTTTCTTCTCCTTCTCACGCTTGCTCTGCTCGTACTTGAACTTGGTGTATTCAATGATACGACAGATCGGAGGATCTTGCGCGGCGTTGATTTCGACCAAATCCATAGACCTTGACTCAGCCAAGAGCAAGGCCTTACGGGTGTTCATCACACCGTTTTCTTCTTCCGTTTCGCCCCCAACGATCCTTACCTCGGGAACTGCAATCTCATTGTTGATCCGGTGCAATCTTTTGCGCCGAGATCTACCCGCCATGGGGCCACTTTCTCTTGCGATATTCTTAGAAAAATTTAATTCAACTTCAATGACCTCTTGACATCATCGGCAATCATGGCTGCAAAAGCCTCGGCCGACATCTGTCCAATATCCCCATGTTTGTGTTTTCTCACCGCTAAAAGATGGCTTTCTTCCTCCTTTTCGCCCAACACAACCATATAAGGCACTTTCCTGACTTCAGCGTCGCGAATCTTACGACCCACTTTTTCACCGCGTTCATCAAGAACGGCCCGAATATCCAACTTTTTTAGTTCTTGCAAAACTTTTTCCGCATAATTATTGAAACGTTCGCTGATTGGGAGGATCGCAACCTGCTCCGTTGCAAGCCAAATCGGAAGCTCCCCGCCCGTGTGTTCCAACAATACCGCCACAAAACGCTCCATCGAGCCAAACGGTGCACGGTGAATCATCACCGGCCGATGCATCTGATTGTCAGCGCCTACATACTCCAAACCAAAGCGCTCCGGCAGGTTGTAGTCGACCTGGATCGTACCCAATTGCCAAGGGCGACCCAAGGCGTCGGTGATCATGAAATCCAACTTCGGGCCGTAAAATGCAGCCTCGCCTTCGACTTGAATTGTTTTCAGGCCCTTTTCAGCCGATGCCTCGATAATCGCGGTCTCAGCCTTTTCCCACAACTCATCCGAACCAATGTACTTGGTCTTGTTCTTGGGATCGCGCAAGCTGATCTGCGCACTGAAATCGTTGAATTCCAGCGTCGAAAAAATATACAACACCAAGTCGATCACCTTCTTGAATTCATCCTTCAACTGATCGGGACGGCAAAACAAGTGGGCATCGTCCTGGGTGAAGCCACGTACGCGGGTGAGTCCATGCAACTCTCCATGCTGCTCGTAGCGATAGACCGTACCAAATTCGGCAAAGCGAATAGGGAGGTCCTTGTAGCTACGCGGCTTGGTCTTGTAAATCTCGCAGTGATGCGGGCAATTCATCGGCTTCAGCATGTATTCCTCGCCCTCGTGTGGGGTGTGGATCGGCTGAAAGCTATCCTTGCCATATTTATCCCAGTGACCGGAGGTCACATACAGATCTTTCTTGCCAATGTTGGGCGTGATAACAGGCAAATAGCCTGCCTCTGCTTGCTTGCGCTTCAGAAAATCCTCCAACCGGTGGCGCAACATGGCCCCGTTGGGTAGCCACAAAGGCAGCCCCATGCCGACCAATTCGCTGAAGGCAAAGATTTCCATCTCCTTGCCCAACTTGCGGTGGTCACGCGCCTTGGCCATTTCCATGCGCGTGTTGTATTCCTCAAGGTCGCTCGCCTTAGGGAAAGTGATGCCGTAGATGCGCGTGAGCTGCGGGCGGGTTTCGTCGCCCAAAAAGTAAGCGCCCGACATCTTGGTGAGCTTTACCGCCTTGATGATCTTGCTCGTAGGCACGTGAGGACCTTTGCACAAATCGACAAACTTGCCGCTTTCGTAGAAGGTAATTGTGTCGTCGTCAGCAAGACGCTCGATCAATTCGACCTTGTATTCGTTGCCTTTTTCACGGTAATAATCTACCGCAAACTGCTTGGTGACCTCTTTGCGGGTAAACACCTCCCCTTCGCGGGCAAGCTCCATGAAGGTTTTCTCCACCTTGGCAAAGTCATCGCTGCCAAAGGAATACTTCCCAAAGTCAATGTCGTAATAAAAGCCTTCCTTGATCGGAGGGCCATAGGCGAGTTTGATGCCTGGATAATGCACCTCCAAAGCCTCGGCCATGATGTGCGCCGAGGAATGCCAGAATGTGTATTGTCCCTCCGAATCGTCCCATGTAGCAAACTTGACCGCGCTGTCCTTTGTAATCGGACGGCTCAAGTCCCAGATGTCGCCGTCCACCACGGCGGAGATGGTCTTGCGAAGAAGTCCTTCTGAAATACTCTTGGCGATGTCGGCGCCGGTGACTCCTGCTTCGTACTGACGTTGACTTCCGTCGGGCAGGGTGATCGAAATCTGACTCATGGTAAAATTCTAAAATTCGGAGTGCAAAGTTAGTGGATAATACTAAAAGGAGCGTGAAATGAAAGCACGAAATTGATATTTTACCTCCGAATGTGAGACAAGCGTGGATTCACCGCGTCATTCGACCAGACCAATGTGATTGGGAAGCGTCAGCTTGAAGGTCGTCCCCTGCCCCACCTCACTTTCAAGCGCAACGCTTCCACCCAACTTCTGCAAAACTTCCGCTACAATATAAAGACCTAATCCTGAACCGAATGCATCATGTGTAGCCCGGAAAAACATATCAAAAAGACGCTCCCGGTGCTCGGCACGAATCCCCTTGCCATTGTCCGAAACTTCAATGAGGATTTGCCTTGGCGTCACATTAACCTCAATTCCAGCCCGACAGGCAATCTTTTGAGGGTCTCTGTATTTGATCGAATTGGAAAGCAGGTGATGGATCAGCATTTTTATCCTGATCGGATCCGAAATCCATTCGCAGCTTTGGACCACCCGAAGATTTACTTGAACAACGTTTTCGGGATCAAGATAATGCAAGTCCTCCGTCGTTTGCGTCACAATTTCTGAAATGTCAACCTTGGCCTTGGACAATTCTGTGCGCGCATTGATGCTATAATCGCTGATCTCCCGGATGAAGGTATCGAGCTTCACGGCTGATTTCTCCATGAGCTCCAAATACATTGCTGTCGCCGGCGAATTGTCCTCCGCCGCAGCAAGTGAATGCAGACCCAACAGGGATGTCACCGGACCGCGCATTTCGTGGGAAGCACGGTAGACAAAGTGGTCGAGTTCTGTATTGGTTTTGTCGAGTTCTGAGTTTTTGATCCGCAGTGCAGATTCAGTTTCCGCCAACGAAGTGATTTCAATGCCGCAGCCAAGCATGAGGTCCATCGAACCATCTGCGCGATAAATGGGGCACAAGGTGCGCAGAAATGCACGTTTTTCGCCCTTTGCGTTGGTCAGGTCTTCCCTGAAGGAAACCATTTCGCCTTTGGCAAGCACACCTTGATATAAAACGTACCGATTTTCCGCGATTCTGGGATCGAGGCCTCTGTGCGCGCAGTATTCAAATTCGTTGTGGCCAATCATCCATTTCCGCAACTTCTCGTCCTTTACAGCGCTATGGTTGAGAAAGGCATATTTGAAGTCCTGATCAAAAATCGCGATGTCAATGGGAATGTGATTGAGCACCTTTTCCAGAAAATCAGTCGATCTTTCTCTCGCAGCGGACTCCCTCCGTTGAAGGGTTTCGGCTAGATGATTGACTTCGGTTGCAATGGCATCAATTTGTGGATCAGCACTTTCAAGAAAAATCCTGGCGTCATAATCACCGGAATTCACTTTCCTCAATGCCTCCAATAGTTGTGAAAGTGCCGCCTCGTCAGCCATTTGTCGTGTGATCTTTAGGAAGCTGCAAATAAAGGAATGGTGTCTTGATTTCCAATGTCGCCATGGTACGATAGTGGATTTACAAGTTGTGAAATCGTCTCTAGCGCGCTATTTTTCCATTCAAAGCAGATTCAAGTCATGCGGGAAGAAGTTGCGAAAATCATCGAAGCCTACGAAAACGGGGAAATGGACCTAGAAAATGCTGTTGCCCGGCTCTCTGCTGTCACCAACAAAGAAGTAACTCCTTTTCAATTGGATTCATATCCTTCTTATCAAAGCACAGAGGACTTCATTCAAATTTTGACGCTGAAACCAATCAAAAATTGGAAGAAGATCGACGATGCACGAGCGCGAGACCTGATTGTTGAGATGTACGAGAAGATCGAAAGCCATGTAGTCCAGGCACGCAACGGTGAGGCACTCGAAAAACGATTTGGAAAACCTGCGGGCTTCGTCCGCGATCTGATCGTCGTTCAGGAAATGGACGTCGAAGACATCCTCAGAGAACTCAAAAAGGATACTGTAATCCGACTATGACCTTTAATCCAGTTTTTTTGCATCTCAGATTAGATTCACGAGCCAATTCGTGAGGAATTGTCCGCCAAATGCAAAAATGATATTTATCAGTGTCCGTCGAATTCACTGAGAGAATCCTGACAGCCAAACAAGGCAATACTTCCATTTCCCTATTCACGGTGGGCATTGACTCACAGATTGACACAGATTTTGTCTTTGAGCTGCCAGTTTACAACGACGCAACAGGGAACCTTATCGATTGGCGGCCAATCTTTCACTTTCTTACATCGCTTTCCAACGCCGACAACGTCTTTTTTTTCATTGCTTGCACGATTGCTTCGCAATTCTCAATTCGTAATTCTAACTTTGCACCGCCGTAAAAAGGCTGGACTACTTATTTAGAAAGTCATGTTGGAAGTAAAAAATCTTCAGGCTACCGCTCAAATGGAGCAAAAAGTATTTGGCACGATGTCTGACCTCGGTCACGAGCAGGTTCTATTCTGCAGTGACAATGAGCTGGGACTCAAGGCAATCATTGGCATTCACAACACATCGCTCGGCCCTGCGCTCGGCGGTACACGTATGTGGACCTATGCCAGTGACCTCGACGCACTCAATGATGTTTTGCGGCTTTCACGTGGCATGAGCTACAAAGCTGCCATTTCCGGGCTCAACCTCGGTGGTGGCAAGGCAGTCATCATCGGCGACCCACGCGGAAACCTCAAGTCAGAGGCTTTTATGCGCAGGTTTGGAATGTTTGTCGAAAACCTCAATGGCAAATACATCACCGCCGAGGACGTGGGTACCAACACCCGCGACATGGAGTACATCAAAATGAGCACCGACCACGTCACCGGTTTGCCGATGAGCATGGGCGGCAGCGGCGATCCCTCCCCGGTCACAGCCTATGGCACCTACCTTGGAATGAAGGCCTCCCTCAAGAAATTGACGGGCAATGACAGCCTTGCGGGCAAAAAAGTCGTCGTTCAAGGTACCGGCAACGTCGGTTACTACCTTTGCGAACTGTTGCAAAAAGACGGAGCCATCATCTATGGCTACGATATTTATGACGACAAACTCAAAGCTGTCGTGGACAAATTTGGCGTGAAGGCTATTTCAGCAGACGATGTCTATTCCATGGATGCCGATATCTTCTCTCCGAATGCGCTGGGTGCGATTTTGAATGAAAATACCATTCCGCAGCTGCGTTGCAGCATTGTAGCAGGTGGCGCCAACAATCAGCTCAAAAATGAAACGACGGATGGCGAGGCACTCAGAGCACGCGGCATTCTCTGGGCACCGGACTTCCTGATCAATGCAGGTGGTTTGATCAACGTGTACACCGAACTCGAAGGCTATGACCGCAACCGTGCCATGGCACGTGCTGAAGGTATCTATGCAACGACCCTGCGTTGCTACGACTATGCCGATCAACATGATATCACTACGTCCAAGGCATCTATTGCCCTGGCGCAACAGCGCATCGATGCAGTAGCCCGTTTGAGCCACTTCATTTGATTTTTAAATTAGTTCTTTCAATATTCGTTCATTGTAAAAGCGTATCTCATCGCGATGATCTCAAGAAGGCAAATCAGAATTAAGGTGATGCAAGCCATCTATGCATGGTACTGCACGGGCGACGAGCCGGCACTCACCTTTGACATTAATTTGAAGGAATTCTCTGACGAGATTCGCGATTTTGAACGCCGCAAAGGTGACAAAGGCGATGCACGCCTTTTGATGGAGCTGTTTTACGACACCATCGAAAATGGCGAAGCCTATGACCAACTCATCCAAAGCAAGGCTGAGAATTGGGAATTGGAGCGTATCGCGCTCATCGACCGGATTTTGATGCAAATGGGGATCAGTGAAATGACCCATTTTGAAGAAATTCCGATCAAAGTCACCATCAACGAATACTTGGAGATCGCCAAGAAGTTCAGCACACCCAAAAGTTCGAAATTCATCAACGGCATTTTGGACAGCCTCTATATTCAATTCAAGCAATCAGACAAGATTCAAAAATCTGGTCGCGGCTTGATTGAAGAGACTTTGCCCAAACGTCGGCCCGGTGGATTTGGCCAAGGTCCAACCAACGGACCGAGGTTCCAAGGCCCGCCACGTCAAGACGGTCCGCCACGTGTGCAACAAAAGCCTACGCCGGAGGATGGCCCAAAGCAGCCACCGGTACAGCGCCCAGTGAACGATGAAAAGCTATCGCCAGATTCGGGCGATCAGTCAGGGCCCAAGAAAAGGCCACGCATTCGCAAAAACGACAACGACAACACTTGATTCTTCTCCCATCATGAAAATTGCTGTTACTCTGATCCCAGGAGACGGGATTGGTCCGGAAATTACTGAATCCGTTAAATCCATATTCGCCGCTGCAGGCGCTCCCATTACTTGGGACGAGCACAATGCAGGTGAATCTGTGCTGGAAACGCATGGAGCATTGATTCCTGACACGCTGATCGCATCGATCAAGCAAAACAAGGTTGCACTCAAGGGCCCTTGCACCACTCCAGTTGGCAAAGGTTTCAAAAGTGTCAATGTGACCCTGCGTCAGAAACTTGACCTCTATGCCAACGTGCGTCCAGGAAAAAGTGTCCCAGGCGTCGACTCCAGATTTCAGAATGTGGACCTCGTGACTTTCCGTGAAAACACCGAAGGTCTTTACTGCGGTCTTGAATACTATGATGAAAAGCTCGAGGTCGCAGATTCGATCAACAGGATTTCACGCGTAGGTTCCGAGCGTTTGGTGCGTGCTGCCTTTGAATATGCCCGCAAACACGGTCGCAAAAAGGTGACGCTTGTACACAAGGCCAATATCTTGAAACTCAGCTCAGGATTGTTTCTGAAGACTGGTTTGGAGGTTGCAAAGGAGTACCCAGACATTCAATGCGAAGAAAAGATTATTGACAACATGTGCATGCAGTTGGTCAAAAATCCTGAATGGTATGATGTGGTGGCTACCACCAACCTGTTTGGCGACATTCTTTCTGACCTTGTAGCCGGCCTTGTCGGCGGTTTGGGATTGGTTCCCGGGGCAAACATCGGTTCAGAATATGCAGTCTTTGAGGCCGTGCATGGATCTGCTCCCGACATTGCAGGTCAAAACAAAGCGAACCCGACTGCGTTATTGCAATCAGGTATTATGATGTTGCGTCATTTGAGCCAAAATGAAGTTGCCGACCGCATTGAAAATGCGCTGATGGAAACCCTTTCCCACAAGGAATTGGTGACCGGTGACCTTGGAGGCAAGAATACCACCACTGGATTTACCGCCGAAATCATCAAAAGGCTCTGATAGCCAATTGATTCGGCTTTTGGATGGACACTACAACTAAATTCTTAGGTACAGGTTTCTTTTTTGAGAATGCTGTATTAATTTAGCGGAGTTAAAAATTTGAATTATTAACCACATCGATTAGTGATTGTAATTATGAAAAAAGTTGGAATTTTTCTGTTTAGCGCACTCATGCTGGTCGGCGTGATGTCTTGCGAAAAATCTGGAACGACTGCCGGAGAAGGTACCGACAGCACAAAAACGGCTGGCAGCGAGCCTGCAGCCACAACCGATCCAAATGCGACGACTGCCGAGCCGGTCTCCAACATGCCTTTGACATCTGTCGAATTCATGGAAGAGTCCCACAACTTTGGCGAAGTAGCCGAAGGCGACAAAGTCGAGCACGTGTTCAAGTTCAAAAACACAGGTAGCAACCCGTTGAAAGTGAACAACGTGAAGCCATCTTGCGGCTGTACCACACCAGATTGGAGCAAGGATGAAATTGCCCCTGGTGCAGAAGGTTTTGTCAAAGTGGAGTTTGATTCGAAAGACAAGCGCGGTGTTCAGAAAAAATCTGTGACCGTTACCTTTGAAAACACGGATCCAAAAAACAAAATCCTGAGCTTCAATTGCGAAGTGACTGGAAACGAATGATCCACATCCTTTAGGAATCTAATTTAATGTCAATGTTTTTATCTTTCTTCCTACTGCAAGCCGCTCCTGGCGGTGCTGCAGCTCCGGGTACCGACGCCCCAAAAGGCCCAGGTATGGAAATGTTCATCATGATCGGTGTTATCATCGTGGTGTTTTACTTCTTCATGATTCGGCCACAGCAAAAAAAGCAGAAAGCTGAAAAATTGATGATGGAAAGCCTTCAGAAAGGTGACCGTATTGTGACCATCGGTGGTATTCACGGAAAAATTGTCTCGATCGACGGTGCAACTGTCTTGATTGAGGTCGACAACGGCGTGAAACTCAAAATGGAAAAGGCTGCAGTGAAGCCCGCTCCGGTAGAGGGTGACGACAAGACCAAAAAGGGTTAAGTCCAACCTGCGGTAGGTAATCCGCAATCGTAACCAACGGTTGCCCCAAGACTATGAAAAGATATCAATGGGTGGCTGTAAGCGTTTCATTCGTGCTTGCAGTCACCCTTTGGTTATTGGTAACACTCAACAAACAGACCTATACAACTGCATTTACAATTCCCCTCAAGCTTGTCAATTTTCCTGAAAACCTTCAGCTTCTCAGCGAATTTCCAGATGAAATGGAGGTTTTTACCACGGGACCGGGCATCAAACTCTTTTACCAAGGGCTCGATCCGATCAAAGACACGGTCAAAATCGACTTTGATGTCTTTAGAGACCGCGGCTACTTCACGGCTGGAAAGAATCTGAAGCTGATTTCCGATGCCTTGCAACCGGGACTCACGGCTGTTGCGGCCACACCTGATACGATTTCCCTCTCGTTCGCTGTCAAGTCCAATAAGAAAATTCCCGTTAGGCTTGACCTCGAATGGGACTTGCCGCCCTCCTACCGCGTCAACTTCAGCGACATCCAATATACAGATTCCGTACTTGTCGTCGGGCCAACCGATTCGCTCGACAAAATTGCGGAATGCAAAACGGTGCGTTTCAAGCTGCCAAGCAGCGTGGAACCACAATTTCTGATCATCCCCTTGGATTCAATGAGTCCGCTTCAGTTGTTACCGAACTCCATCAAACTGTCCTACACGCCGCTACCCTACACAGAAAAAGTCATGCGTCTCCCCATCAAGGTGGTGGGCGCACCCATGGATACGCAGGTTCATTTGGATCCAGACTCAGTTGAAGTCAAAATATTGCTTCCGCTCGATCGGTTTGAATCGGTTACCCGAGGCTCTGTTGGCGCGGAGGTCCATTTCCGAACCTTGAATGAACGCAGCAACCTCGTCGTTCCAAGTATTGTCAACTTGCCATCAGATGCCGAACTTGTCTCGTTTGCGCCGAATCTTGTGCGATACATCATGGTCATCAAACAATGATAAAAGAAATCGGCTTGACAGGTGGCATTGGTTCTGGCAAGAGTACGGTTGCCCGGGCAATGATGGCGTTGGGGTACCAAGTTTACTTTGCCGATGAGCGGGCCAAGGCGCTCTATGATGAGGACTTGGAACTGATGTCAAAGGTAAAGGCCTTGGTGGGGCACGATGTTTATGATAAGAATGAGAAGCTCATTCGGCCCAAGTTGGCGGAGCGCATCTTTGCAGACCAACAGCTACTGTCCCAAATCAATGGTCTGGTTCATCCTGCCGTTGGCCAGGACTTTCGCCGTTGGATGGCGGAATTGCCCTCGGTTTATGACAAAAAATTCATTTTGAAGGAAGCTGCAATTCTCTACGAAGCAGGGAGTTACAAAACTTGCCATGGTGTATTGGCAGTCTACGCACCGATAAGCCTGCGTCTCGCGCGCGTGGGCAAACGTGACAACGCCGATCAAGGGCAAGTGCGATCGCGCATGGCACATCAATGGCCGGATGCAAAAAAGTTGCTGCGATCCGATTTTGTCATTTACAACGATGGCATTCATCCACTTACCCCTCAAATCGCAGCTGCCATCCAACATTTCGAACGGATATGATAACATGGTTCCAATACCGTGAGGCTGGACTTTACTGCGTCCCAGGTGACTTTTATGTCGATCCCCACAAACCGGTAGGGCGAGCCGTGGTGTCACATGCCCATTCTGACCACTATCCACGATACTGCCACGAAGTTTATGCCACGGAGGAAACCTTGGCGATCGGCAGGCTCCGATACATGAACAATGCGGCCAAGGTGAGCCACCCACATCCAACTGGAATTGCCTTTCAGGTCGGACCTGTGAAGGTAACTTTTCTCAATGCTGGGCATATTTTGGGCTCGGTCCAAGTATTGCTTGAATTTGACGGCCAACGGATTCTCTACTCAGGCGACATCGGATTTGATCAGAATCCGACATGCCCGCCACTTGAATATCCCGATGTTCCGGTTGATCTGGTGATCTGCGAGAGTACATTCGGAGAGAAGGAACAGCATCCTGCCCCGGAAGCCGCATTGGCGCATTGCATCGAAGAGGCAGGAAAAAGGCCAATCTTAATCGCGACTTATGTGCTCGGCAAGGCCCAGAGAATCAACCGCTTGCTCCATGACCTGCGGCCGGATCTCCCCGTTTTTGTCGACCGCACGATTACGCCGATTCACCGGCTTTACCGCGACTTTGGAATGGATCCCGGAAAACACGTCCTCTACCGTAGGCAAGACGTCAAGCGGGTCCATGGGCAATACGTCTGGCTTCTGCCACCTAAAAAACTGACGGGATTTTCAGGAGACCGCCTCTACCACAAGGTTTTTGCAAGTGGATGGGACAATACAGCTCGATCAGCCTGGCTTAATGGAAGATTGGAGGTTTCGGACCATGCAAGTCAATCGGAGATCGAAAATTATATTCTGAGAATCAATCCAAAAGCCGTTAGATTCTGGCATGGATACCCGACGAGCTTGATTGCCACGTGCAACAATGCAGGCATCGATGCCGCAGAATTGCAGATGGAAGTCGGCTGAAAGAAATTGAAAACATCAAGCGTAAGCGCATTTGTTCATTATTCAGGATTCATTGTTAATTTTGGTTCGTGATAAAAGGTAAAAAGGTCACTGTCGTCATGCCCGCCTACAATGCGGAGCTTACCTTGAGGAAAACCTATGAAGAGGTTCCCCGTGATATCGTCGATGAGGTAATTTTGGTGGATGATCGCAGCCGCGACAATACCCCTGCCCTTGCCCGCGAACTCGGCATTGACCGGGTGATTGTCCATGACGTCAACAAAGGTTACGGTGGGAACCAAAAAACCTGCTATACGGCCGCATTGGAAAACGGTGCCGACATTGTAGTCATGTTACACCCTGACTATCAATATACACCAAAACTTCTGGAAGCAATGGTCTACCCCATTGCAAACGGTTTGTTTCCGGTGATGCTCGGCTCCCGCATACTCGGAAAAGGTGCCCTGAAAGGCGGAATGCCGATGTACAAGTACATCGCCAACCGATTCCTGACAGCATTTCAGAACATCCTGATGGGGCAAAAGCTCGCAGAATACCACACTGGGTACCGGGCTTTTTCCAAAGAAATTCTGGAGCAATTGCCCTTGGGGGAGAATTCTGATGATTTTGTCTTTGACAATGAGATGCTCGGCCAAATCACCTACGCAGGGTTCATCATCGGCGAAGTTACATGCCCCACCAAATATTTTGAAGAGGCAAGCTCAATCAATTTTAGGCGAAGCAGCAAATATGGCATGGGCGTCCTTCGGGTTTCGATCACCTACCGGCTCTGCAAATGGGGCCTTATGAAATCCAAAATTTTCAATTTTGAGACAGGGAAACGATTGACTCCCACATCCTGAATCAACTTATGAATGACACACCAACCGCGAAAAAAACAAACCGCAAAGGGGGCATCACACGTTGGATCTTCCTCGGATTGGCCTTAGGGTTATTGGCCGTCGCACAATTTATCCTTGAGCTTGACCTTTCCTACCCGATCATCGGCGGAATCGCCGGAGGAACGTTGCTGCTGACGCTGATTTGGAGGCGGCTACCGCGCTTGATTCATTGGATCTTGCTTTTGCCTTTGTTCGCAGCGGCAGGATTGGCGGGCTACCTTTATTTTCTCAAGCTTGACAGACACGATATCTACGAATACGTTCCCAAGGATGCCATTTTTATCGTGGAAGCCGACAATCCGATTGAAAATTGGAAGTCATTGAGCAAGACCAAGATTTGGCGCCACATGAAAACGAATGACCTTTTTTCAGATATCGGGGGCGATTGTGACTACCTCGATACTTTGATCAAGGACAATCAACAGATTTTCAAACTCGTTTCCGGCAAAAAGCTGCTCGTGGTCGCCGAAATGATCTCCGAATCAGACTACGACTTCCTCTATTTGATGGATCTGAAGGAAGGAGGCAAGATTTCGGCTTTGCTGGACATCTTTAAAAGTGTGCTTAAATCGGCCGGCCTGCAAATGAACCGTCTGGAAATTGACGGCCACAAATGCTACGGAATCGGGGAAGGGAGTGACGAGGTTTTTCTCGCCTTCGAAGGCAATGTCATGGTGGCTTCCTATTCGAAGTTATTGATGACCAATGCATTCGAGCAAGCCAAAAAGCCATTCTATACTGACAACGACGAATTTCTCGCTTGCAGGAAACGCGCCTATCGCACGGAATCCGGAGAAAGCCTCGCCAAAGTCCACCTGAACTTTTCGCAGCTTGATGAGTACTTGGCCACTTTCATGGGCGAAGTGACGGGAACCGTTCGCAGCATGAGCGAAAACATGAACTTCGCCTCGTTTGACTTGAAAATGCATGACGAGTTTGCCGAGATGTCAGGAGATATGACCGTCGATTTGCAACGCGCATCCCTCCCCAATGTGCTCTCGACGATGCCCGGAAGCGAAATCCGATGCATCAATATGCTTCCGAGCAACACGAGCTTCATGATGGCCATCGACTTTGCGGACTTCGACCAGTTTTACGAGCAGATCTCGGTCACCATGCGGGAAGATGACGGATACGACGACTACGAAAAGTACAAAAAGCAAATTGGTGGCCTTTTGGGCGTCGACAAAACCGATCAAAAGGTTGAGCGAAAGAAAAAGCGTGGCAAAGACGTCGATTATTTTGACTGGATCGGTCAAGAAATCGCCATGAGCCTTGTTCCCGTCAATGAATCAGGTACACAGCAGGCCTACGTTGCCATTTTCCATGCGCCCGACAAGGAAAATGCAACCCATGACCTCAAAACGATCGAAAAGCGAATCAAAAACCGCACCCCGATCAAATTTGAGAATTATGAATATCTCGGCCACGAAATTGCCTTCCTCGAAATGAAAGGCTTTTTCAAGCTCTTTTTTGGGAAACTCTTCAACAAGTTTGACAAGCCAAAATACACCATTCTGGACGAGTTTGTCGTCTTCAGCAACGACACCACGGCGATACACCGCATCATCGAAGTTGCCCACGGCAGCCGATCCAACCTGCCGATGGAACCCGGGTTCAGACAGTTTTTCAACGAATTCGAAACAACATCCAACTATTTCACATACGTGAACGGCGTCGAAATATTCCCTTTCCTGCCCACGATGGCCGATGGGGAGACCACGTCTGATATCCAAAAAAATCGCAAATACATCACGTGTTTTCACCATGGCGGTCTGCAATTATTGGCAGACGAAGGCGTTTTTGACGCCAAATTCCATGTTGCCTTTAAGCCAGAAAACGACAAAGCTTGGTGGGACAAGCTTCCGGAATAAACGAAAGGAATCAATGTCTCAGAAAATCATCGACTTGCGTAGCGACACGGTTACGAAACCGACCAAAGAAATGCTCTCCGCAATGATGTCCGCGGAAGTGGGAGACGATGTATTTGGACAAGATCCGACCGTGAACGCCTTGCAGGCCAAGGCTGCGGATTTGTTTGGAATGGAGGCCGCATTGTTTTGCCCCTCCGGCACGATGACCAACCAAATTGCCTTTCGCTTGCATACCACGCCCGGCTGTGAGGCGATCATGGAGGAATACTCCCATCCCTATCGGTACGAAGGTGGTGGTTTGGCAGTTAATGCCGGCATCTCTGTTGCCTTGATCGCAGGTGACCGTGGGCGCATCACGGCAGCGCAAGTCGCCGCGCGGATCAACAATCCTGAGGATGTCCATTACCCATTAACCAAGGTGGTTTCCCTTGAAAATACCTGCAACCGAGGCGGCGGCGCTTGTTATGACTTTGCGGAGATTCTCAAGATCAGGGAAGTCTGCCAAGCAAACGGCCTTGCCCTCCATTTAGATGGCGCACGGATATTTAATGCATTGATAGCCAAAGGCGAAAGCCCATTGACTTACGGTAAAGCTTTTGATACCATTTCAATTTGCCTGAGCAAAGGTTTGGGTGCCCCCGTGGGTTCACTTCTTTTGGGAAGCCATGCGCACATCAAGGCCGCACGCCGTATCCGCAAGGTTTTTGGGGGAGGCATGCGACAGGCTGGTTTTCTTGCCGCTGCGGGCATTTATGCCCTTGACCACCATGTAGACCGCTTGGTTGAGGATCATCGTTTGGCCAAACAGATGGGGGAATTGGTCGCAACCGCCTCCTATGTAGAGGAAGTCTTGCCGGCGGATACCAACATCGTGGTTTTCAAACTCGCAAACGGCCTTGATCCAAAGATTTTTGTCGCGCACCTTGCAACCCACAACATCCTCGCTGTGCACTTTGGAGGTCAATTGATCCGCTTTGTGGCGCATTTGGATGTGGACGAAAGGGTTTTGGAACCGCTTCAAATTGCCATGAAGGCATTCGTTTGATGGCGTGTCCCGTTTGCTTTCTAGAAACACCGAAAGCAACCTGAATCACATGCATTTGGTTTTTGGATGCCGCTGTGCGTGCTTTGCTATATGTGCATGAAAACTGAGGAATAAAGCCAAGTCCATGTTGATTCTCGGATTTGTATTGGCAGGTATCATGGGCATCCTACTCGGGATGCTCGGAGGAGGTGGCTCGATTCTGACTGTCCCCATTTTGGTTTATGTCTTGTCGGTATCAGACGACATTGCTCCATCTTATTCGCTTTTTGTGGTGGGCGTGGCCTCCGCAATCGGCGCGGTGCAATACGTAAGACTCAAGCAATTTTCGTGGAAAGTATCCCTTGTATATGGGATTCCATCCATGATTGCTGTCTATTTTAACCAAGCATTTGTTCGAAATTGGATACCCGATGCGTTCAGAATGTTTGGTACGGAGGTCTCCCGCGGCACGTTGTTGATGGTATTGTTTGCGATCATGATGTTGTTGGCAGCATGGTCAATGATTCGTAAAAAAAGCAGACAAACACCTGACAATCTTGATATTGGTTCTGAAGATTTTAAGTATCCAAAAATTGCGCTGATGGGCCTGCTCGAGGGCATGTTGACGGGATTGGTGGGTGCAGGCGGAGGATTCATCATCGTCCCGATTTTGGTTTCCATGGCAAAGCTGCCCATCAAGAAGGCTGTGGGCACTTCGCTGCTCATCATGGCGGTCAAATCGCTGATTGGCTTTGGTGGCGCACTTGGCAACATCCATATTGATTGGCCATTGCTACTACCGTTCACCGGGATCGCCGCCGTAGGCATCGTGGTCGGGGCACGTTTATCGAAACATGTACCTGCGGCAAAACTCAAACTGTTCTTTGGCTGGTTTATCTTGGCGATGGGCACATTTATTGTCGTCAAAACCCTGCTCGACGCATAGGGCTAAAGTTGGGTACGGATAGCATACCGTCACCAATTGTCCGATACCACACGCAATCAAGGAAAGTCAATAAACTGCGGCGGAACATGATCCGTGAGCCAGACACCGTTGGGTGAAACAAAATAATCGTAGCCTGCACGGTGCATTTCTCCGGCCCTGACTTTGAGAATCACTGCTTCTCCCCTTCGCGTCCCAACCACAATTGCCGTTTGAAGATCTTTGCTGAGATGCACATGGTGACGGCTCATTTTTTTGATCCCATCTTTTGCGATGATATTGGAGTATCTGCCAACCGTACCATGATAAAGGATCTCAGGTGGTAAGACCGGTTCGTAGTCCAAATCAACTTTGATGGAATGTCCCTGATTGGCCCGGATTTTCGTTTTGTCTTCGTTGAAGGCAAACCGCTTTTTGTTGTTGTTGGCCACGACTTCTTCCAGCATGGCCATGTTGAAGCCTGGAAACTTGGGACCAACTTTGGAGATCAAGCTGAGGACTCCTGTCCAGCCATTTTCGTCCAGTTCCAGCCCAATGGATTGAGGATCATGGCGCAAGACCAGACTCAGGAATTTGGAAATCTTGATTGTTTGACGTTCATTCATCTGAATTGTTGTTTTTTGTTGCTGCGAATCTCGGTATCCACGTGTCAGAATCGACAAAAGCGGCATTCATCGGTCAAATTCACCTTATGATTGGTCCAAATCGCCCATTGGTTTGAAGGAAGAATCGCATTTTAACAATTTGTAACGCATCCAGAACCGCAGGAATCCTTCCAATTTCTTTTCCAATTCGGCAAACTGGATTAATTTTGCGGCCGACGTACCATGAAGGATCTTCTCAAAAAAGTAAAGAAGCTGGAAATCAAGACCAGACGCAAAGTGGATTCCACATTCGCTGGGGAATACCATTCTGCGTTCAAGGGTCAGGGGCTGGAATTTGATGAAGTTCGCCTTTATCAGTTTGGCGACGACATCCGTTCCATTGATTGGAATGTCACGGCAAAGTCGGGTGACGTCTACATCAAGAAATTCAAAGAAGAACGCGAGCAGACGATGTTTGTGCTCTTTGACATTTCCGGATCCGAGGATTTTGGCAGAGGCGACGAAAACAAGATGCAAGTCGGGACCGAAATCGCTGCCATCATGGCCTTTTCAGCCATGAAAAACAACGACAAGATTGGCTTGGCTACCTTCACCGATCGCATTGAGCGCTTCTACGCCCCCCGAAAGGGTCGTGGCCACGTGCTCGCGATCATGAAAGGCCTGATGCAGCACAAGACCCGCAGCAATGGCACAAACATTACTGCAGCCGTTGATTGGGTCAAAACGACTTTGAAACGCCGCAGCCTGTTCATCATCATTTCTGACTTTTTGGATGAAGGCTACGAAACTTCGCTCCGCCACCTTTCCAGAAAACATGAAGTCATCCTCATTCGTTTATTCAACAAAAATGAAGTGATGACCGCAGGAGCAGGTATGGTTCCTGTTTTTGATTCCGAATCTGGCACCCAAGTATGGGTCAACAGCGGCGATGGTGGGTTTAGAAAACTTGTTTCACGCAAGTTTGAGGAGATGGAATACAACCTGTCCAAATTAGGAAAGTCGCACCGGATCGACTTTCTGACCATCGATACCACTGAAGACTATATCCTGGGCCTTGAAATGTTTTTCAGAAAACGCAATGCGAGACGGAAACTGGCTTAAGTTCTTCTTGGGGTTTGCATTGCTTCATTTGGGCAATGTCGTTTGGGGCCAATCGGTGGTCGCCACGTTGACTGCCAAACAAACACTTGTTCAGATTGGTCGCCCATTTGAAGTTGAATTGGGCGTGCGCCATCCAGAAGGCACCGTTGTCGTTTTCCCAGACTCGATCAAAGATTTCAAACCTTATGAAGTCAAATCCGGAAAAGCGATCCCGACAAGTACCAACGAAGGGATTTCCGACGATGTCAAAATCTATCAGCTTTATACCTGGGAGATTGATTCCCTGCAAAAGCTGCAATTTCCAGTCAGATTTTTGACGGAAAAAGGTGATACGCAGACAGTCTTGTCCAACGAGATCACCATCGAATTCATGCCCATGATCCCAGCATACAACGATACCTTGCCAGTCAGGGTCATCAGTGATCTGGGCGAGATTCGGGAACCGGTCAATTGGATGGCTTGGGGGATCATTTTTGCTGTCGGGTTGATCATCATCTTGGTGAGCGTGCTGGTGTTTTCCTCGCCGATCAAAAAATGGCTCAAGCGCCGTAGAATCGACCTCGAATTCAGGCGTCATCTTGCACAATTGGAAGCGATCCGGGCAGCTGCAACGGATCAGCCGGTCTTTTTCCCCCGACTCAACAAAGTCTGGAGAAGCTATTTTGACCGCGATTGGTATTTGGCACTTGGCGCGATGACCACCACAGAGTTGCGCGAGGCGCTTCCAAAAATTCAAGTTTTGGACGACGAAGACCGTCGTATCCTGGACCAACTCAGCCATTCGACGGACTTGGTTTTGTATGCGGGCGTTCAGCAGGAAGATGCCACGGCACAACAACTTTTGGACGCGGTCAGACGCATCATGCAAAAAGAATATGCAAGAAGGAAGGAGGCTGCTGAAGTATGATTCAGTCGATTCTCGAGCAATTTGAGGCGTTAATCATGTCCATTCTGAGGCTGATCTGGGCGAATGCCGATCAGTTTCGCAGCCCTGGCTATCTGCTGTTGTTGTTGGTCATACCCGTTTATTTGATTTGGTATTATTGGTGGTATGACCGCAGGCGCCTGATTGTGCAGATCAGCTATGACCCTAAGAAAATTGCACCGGGAAGGCTGAATTGGGCATTTCTCCGTACAATTCCACAAATTCTGAACCTTCTTGCGCTTACGCTGATGATTGTGGCACTCGCACGCCCGATCACTTCGCGTGAAATTGACAGCCGTTACTCAGAAGGCATCGACATCATGTTGCTGCTTGATACTTCGGGAAGTATGGAGACCGAGGATTTCCGTCCAAACCGCCTGGAGGTTGCCAAGGAGACGGCACTGGATTTTATTGCCGGCCGCTCCTATGACCGCATCGGCATGGTCGTTTTTGCCGAGGATGCATTTTCTTACGCCCCGTTGACATTGGATTACAATTTGTTGAAGCAACAAATCAATTCGATCACATCCAATATCATGCCCAAGGAAGGAACTGCCGTTGGGTCAGCGATCTCCGTGGGAATCAATCGCTTGAAGGAAAGCAGTACCCCTTCCAAAATCATGATATTGTTGACGGACGGCGCAAGTAACCGTGGCCAAATCGATCCGATTACCGCCGCAGGCCTTGCCAAACGCAACAAAATCAAAATTTACACCATCGGCATCGGAAAGCCTGAATTTCAGCAACAAACGCCATTCGGGGTACAGACGATCAAAAGCGATTGTGACGAACCAACACTCCAAAAGGTCGCAGAAATGACGGACGGAAAATTTTTCAGGTCCACAGATGAATCCAGTTTGAAAACCATCTTCGAGAGCATTTCCAAAATGGAAAAGGTCGAGATCACCGAGGAGCATTATCGCGAAGAAAACGACTTTTACGGCCCGATTCTACTCGTTGCGTTTTTGATGTTTGCCTTCACCATGTTGTTGAAAGTCACTTTCATCCACAATCCACTGGAAGGCTGATGGGAATTGCCGAAAATCTGCTTGCTGTCAAGCAAAAAATCTCAGCAGCAGCCGTTGCAGCCGGTCGTGAATCGGGTGCCGTTAAGTTGATCGCAGTTTCAAAAACTTATCCCGTCGATGCCGTGCAAGCGGCGATCGCAGCCGGTCAAGTCGATTTCGGGGAAAACCGGGTTCAAGAAGTTGTAGAAAAACATGCAGCACTTCCGAATGTAAACTGGCACTTGATCGGCACACTTCAGCGTAACAAAGTGCGCCAAATCGCTGGTTTCGTGCATTTGATCCATTCGGTTGACAGCGAAAAATTGCTCGAAGAAATCAACCGTCAGGCAGAATTACATCACCGGGTGATTGATTGCCTCCTGCAAATCAACATTTCCCACGAAGAGCAAAAAAGTGGAATGGACGAATCGGAAGCCGATGAATTGCTTGCACGCATTTCCCAATTCCGGCATGTCAGGATTTTGGGCTTGATGGGAATGGCAGCATTCACTGACGACAAATCCCTGATTTCCAAACAATTCCAAAGTCTTGCAGCTACACGGGCAAGGTTGCGCATCCACGAAGGACCTCGTGTCGAGCTGCGTGAGCTCAGCATGGGCATGTCTGGTGACTTCGAATTGGCGATTGCAGCCGGCGCAACCATGGTGCGGATTGGCAGCAGCATTTTTGGACATCGCTGAGCGTTGAAATCCAATCAGTCTGACCTATTTCCCAGGCCCGGGAACGAGTTTGGCTGGAGCAAAAACGTTGTTACTGCGATCCACGTCGGCCATCCGCTTGGATGGCTCAATTTCAATGCTTTCGATGGTGGATTTAGGCGCATTCAACTCCACGACATAAGAAGGATGCGTCCACGGCCACGGAGCCAATTCCGTGCGAACCGCTGAATTGGCAAACTCCTTTTTATCACCGTACATGAGTCCAAGCGGCAAGTAGAGCAATTGCTTCCTTCCACCGACGTAGGTCACGAGGACTTCGATGGGCATGGGCATGTTGCCTTTGCGTCTCAACTCCAAGTAGGTAGCATTTCCTCCGTCAACCACCTGACCAATGGCATAATCCACGACTTCATTGGTATTGATCCAATATTCAAAGTACCAGTCGAGTTCCAAGCCGGACTCCTTTTCGACACAGCGTTTGAAATCGGTAACGGTTGGATGTTTGAACTTCCATTCTTGGAAATATCTACGCAAGCTTCTCTCAAGCACTTCTTTACCAACGACATAAGCGAGCTGAGAAAGCGTAATTTCACCTTTCCCGTAGGAATTGACACCGTAGGCGCGGTTGGTTTTGTAGTGGTCGGCGTGTGTCGTCAATGCCTCCTGCAACCCAGCCTGTACGAGGGAATAGTACCCAGCGTAGGCACCCGAATGCGGGTCTTCAGAAGGGTCAAGTTCCAGCAAAACGGCCATCACTTCAGATTCGGCAAAACTGGTGAAACCTTCGTCCATCCACGGAAAAATGGATTCGTCAGTCGCCAAAACGCCTTGGTACCAACTATGGATCATCTCGTGAACGGTCACCCCAAGCAAGCTTTCAAAGCTGCGATTACCTGTCACCAGCGTGGCCATCGGATATTCCATGCCCCCGTCACCGCCTTGAATCACGGAAAATGACGGATAAGGGTAAACGCCAAACCTGCGGTTCATTTCACGAAATGCCTTTTCGGTGTAGGCCGGGAGATTTTCCCAATCCTTGGTTTCGTCGCCTTGCTGATAGAAAAAATGCAAGGTTGGGCCATCGGCCATTTGCCGCACCACGTGCTTGTAGTCAGGATCGGCAGCCCAAACGAAGTCATGGACATTTTCCGCCTTCCAATTCCAAACAAGCTTGCTTCCCTCCTTCTTCTTTACTTTTTCACCCTGCTTTTCATAGCCAAATCCCACTTGATCAGCATTTTGAAGTACACCAGTTGCAGCAACCATATAAGTAGAGTTCAAGGTGATATTCACTTCAAATGTTCCCCAAACTCCATGGAATTCGCGGCCCACGTAGGGATTTGCATGCCAGCCATGTTGATCGTATTCGCTGATTTTAGGATACCATTGCGACATGGAGTATCGGATTCCCTCGCGGTTGTCCCTGCCTGACCTCCGAATTTGCACCGGCGATTGCCCTTCAAATTCCATTTCAAAAGTGGTGGAACCCTTGGGTACGATCGGATGGTCCAATGCCACTTGCAAAATGGTTTCCAATTCGGTTGCCTTGCTCGCTTTCCCGTCTTGTTTCAGGTTTTTGACATGCAAATAACCGATTTCCGTTGGGGACAGGCCTGCGATACGATCACCCACGCGTCGGTCGGGATCGGCGATCGTGCGTGATCGGAGGTCCATCATGGAGCCGGGCTGAAATGCGTTGTTGTACAAGTGAAAAAATGCTTGGCGCAGCGTATCGGGGGAATTGTTTTGATAGACAAGTTTGACCCGGCCCGTGTATCTGTTGCTTTGCTCATCCAGCTCGACGTCAATCTTGTAATTGACCTGCTGCTGCCAATAGTTGGATTGTGATACGATGGAACCTGCCACCATCAAAAGGCATCCCAAAAGAATACAACGCTTCATGCTTCAATCGTGTTTAAGGCTTGAAAATTAAGGATTCCTTTTCAGGAATGGGAAGGCAAATTAAAGATGTATCTACCTCGGTGTTTGTGGCTGATAATCACCACTTAACTTTTGCCATTTCCAGGATTTGCCATTTTTGGTGACCTGCAACAGTACACTTCCGCCGGTTTCTTTGAATTGCAGGCGCATTTGATTTTGCTGATCCTGCCATTCCCCTGAGTTCATCCTTGAAAAACGAATCGTCTCACCTTCAGGGGTTTTTACGGCGATGCTCCCTTCAAATTCATTGACGGTTACAATGTCGGTTTCAAATGGCGTTTCCTGTCGTGGACCTGCATCAGCCACAACTTCATAGCGTCCGATCAATTGTTGATTGCTGTAATACTCCGGAGCATCAATGTTGTTGGCATACAGAATGCGGCTGATGTTTCCGCAGATATCCAAAGGATTGGCATGCTCGACATTGCTCAAGACCACAATCGAAAGGGTATCCTGCGGATAATAAAAGACGTAGCTGTTCCAACCGGGGAGGTAGCCACCATGGGAAAACTGCAAATGACCGAATACATCATAGACATGCCATCCATACCCGTAGTTGTTCCGCTGAGTGCTGAACATCTTTTCTTTGGCCACACTTCCCAGCACGAGCGTATCTGAAAATGAGCACAGCCAAGTGCTCAAATCGGCCGCTGTGCTGTACATCTCCCCCATTCCAAAGATCCATTCCTTCCTGAAGTTGTCAATCGGCTTTTTGCGCTGACCACGACCTTTGTAGGCCACAGCGCGGTTGTTGACCATATCAAAATCTCCCAAACCGGTGTTTTCCAAGCCCAGAGGTTCAAAAATATTTTGCTGCAAGTAAATCCCGTAGTCCTTTCCACTCACCTTTTCGACAATCATGGCGAGCAAGACATAGCCGGAATTGCTGTACTTGAACCGTTCTCCCGGAGCAAAACCCAGTGGTCGATCCTGAAATGAGGCAATCAATTCATCTTTGGAGGGAACCCAACCTGACATCTGCTTGAGCCGGAATTTGAGGGGAGAGTCGTTGATATAGTCTGGAATGCCGCTCGTATGAGACAATAGATGATGAATGGTAATCAATTCGCCAGGTAAGGCAGGATAGTCGGGCAAGTATTTTCCGATCGGGTCATCGACACTCAGCAGCCCATTTTGTTCCAGTTGCAGAATCGCAGCGGCTACAAAACTTTTGGAAACAGAAGCGATCATAAACCGCTTATCGTCATTGTTTTTGAGGCCCAAAACGGGATCTGACCATCCATAACCGCGGTTAAGCAGCACATGATCACCTTTCCCGACATACACGACGCCGGAAAACCCCTCCTGTTGCTCCGCCATCTGCAATCTGGCATCAATGCGTCCCACAACCGATTCCAAACGGTCTTGGGAGATGCCAAACAGCGGAAGGCTCATCAAAACCAGCCGCAGGAGCCATTTGATATCAAAATAGCCCGCTTTCAATTAACCATTAATTCAGCATGCCTCGGAATCCGGTTTTCTTAGCAGCAACCCGTCATCCATCAGCACCATGAAGATAGGAAGAAAGTTTCACATCCCGATTGGTCGCGCATGAATATTATCTGAATATTCACCAGAGTTTTTTCAAAGCGCTGAACTTTGCTTAATTTCCGTCAGTGATTCAAGATACTCTAGATCGAATGCTTGTGCTGAAAGGGCGATTTGTATTGATTTTGCTTGCTGTGAGCTTGTTCTGTCCAACTGTTGTTCGTGCAGGCGGCGAATCGCAAGTGGCGGGGGCAAGGCGCGTGGGGCTGGGATTTGCATACACAGGAGTACGCGGAGATTTTTGGTCGCTTTTTATGAATCCTGCTGGAATCGCTGGGATTCAACAGATGGAAGTCGGCGCATTTATTGAAAGACGCTTCCTCCTGAACGAAATCAATTACGGGACCCTCGGCTTTGTCACTCCTTTCAAGCAAGGCAAACATTTTGCAGGGCTCGATGTCGGAGGATTCGGCTTTGCCGGTTACAGCGAATCACGGGTTGGGCTCACCTATGCAACCACCCTGTTTGAGCGGTTGAGCTTGGGTGCCAAAGCCAATTACACCCGGGTTTCGATTGACAATTACGGCGCAAAATCAGCACTTTACGTTGATGCGGGCCTCAATTGCATTCTCAGCAAGCACATTTCGATTGGTTTCCGAATCTTTAATGCCAACCGCGCAGAGCTGCAAAAGGAGCAAGACGAAAAAATCCCGACTACGCTCGACGTTGGAATGGCCTATCAGGTCAGTGACAAAGTTCTGATTGTTGCAGACATCGAAAAACAAGTCAATTTCCCGTTTTCCTTTCGCGGAGGCGTTGAGTATGCGCCGGCAAAATTTCTCAAAGCACGTATCGGTGCGAGCACACAGCCTGTCACCGTCAGTGCAGGCGTCGGTTTGGTTGTAAAAGGACTCAACATCGATTTTGCAAATACCCTACATCAATACCTCGGTTACACTCCTTCCCTTTCCTTGAGCTGGCGCTTTGCAAAATCCGTGGAGGCAAAATGAAAAGGTTGGTCCTCTTTTTCCTTATGGTTTGCCCGGGTGGCTTGCTGCTAGCGCAGCCCGACTCCACACGCAGTGAAGACGAAGGTGGGATGAATCAAATCATTGAAGATGCGATCATCGACAGTGAAAATGACAATCAAACAGACTGGACCTACCTCACCGATCAATGGAATGATCTCCGGGAGCATCCTATCAACTTGAATACTGCTTCAAAGGAGGATCTTTTGCTGCTGCCAGGCATGACGGAGATTCTTGCCAATAACTTGCTGGACTACATTCACCAATTCGGGAATTTGACCTCTGTCTTCGAATTGCAGGCAGTTCCTGGATTTACGGCCGTCGTATTCAATCGCATCAAGGCTTTCTGCCAAGTCAAAGAAGCACAGGGAAAAGACATCAGTCCGAATACCAAACACCCGGCTGCCCCTCCCCTTCGGGTGATGCTGAAGGAGGCAAACCACGAATTGTTATTTCGTTATGTGCGAGATATCGAGGAGCAAAAGGGTTTTACGCCACCCGATACCAATAGCGATGGTTCGCTGAGCACCCGCTATTTGGGCGATCCAAACAAGTACTATTTACGGTATCGGATGCGTTATGGGCAGAACCTGAGTGTGGCATTTGTCGGTGAAAAGGATGAGGGTGAACCTTTTATGTGGGATCCTTCCCGATCATTTTATGGTGTGGATTTTACCTCAGCGCACATTTCACTCAAGAATTTCGGACACCTGAAATCCTTGGTTGTCGGCGATTACAACATCCAAGCTGGTCAGGGGATGATCCTTTCAACGGGACTTGGTTTTGGAAAAGGCAGTGAGGCGGTCAATGCTGTGAAGCGGCAAAATCTTGGAATACGTCCCTATGCATCGGTGAATGAAAATCAATTCATGCGCGGCGCAGCAGCTACGGTCGCGTTTGGCGATATCTATGCCACAGGGTTCTTTTCCCACGTTGGAAGAGACGCAAACATTGCAGCGCAGGATTCGATCACGGATGATGTCGTGCTTGTCTCGAGTCTCCAAATCACGGGTCTGCATCGCGTCGAAACGGAAATCGCCGACAAGGATGCGATCTTTGAGACCGCGTACGGTGGTCGCGTAGAGTTAAAGAAGCGATGGCTGAATCTTGGCTTGACGCAGTATTTCCAAAACTTCAGCAGCGACATTCAGCCATCGATCAAGGACTACAATCAGTATGATTTCAGTGGCAAAAGCAACTACCTTACCGGCATCGACTTTGACATCACTGCTCGAAATTTCAATTTCTTTGGCGAATTCGGTCGCAGTAAATCCGGTGGCACTGGAATGATCGGAGGCTTTTTGGGGAGCATTCACCCAAAAGTGGATATCGCCATGGTAGCACGTAACTTCAGCCGGGATTTCCATTCGTTTAGAGGATATGTATTTTCAGAGAAGCCGACAACCCTGCAGAATGAGCGCGGAATCTACCTTGGAATGAAGGTCATGCCAACCACAAGATGGACGTTCTCGACTTTTTACGATCAGTTTCTATTCCCTTGGAACAATTTTGGAACATCATTCCCATCTTGGGGCCACGAATACATGGCTCAGTTGCAGTATCAGCCCTCCCGGGAAATGAGTATTTACGTCAGGTGGCGGAGCGACAACAAGCAAACCAACGCCTCCATCCTACCCGATGGCCAGCAAATCGAACAGTTGATCCCAACGCAACGCAACAGCCTTCGTCTTCATTTTCAGTATAAAGTTCATCGAAGCCTGACCATTCGCACGCGCTTGGAGCATTCTTGGTATCGCCAAGGCAACCCCGACAATTTGGAGCAAAACGACAAGGGATTCATCATGTACCAAGACGTTTCTTGGAAACTCGGCTGGCGATGGGACCTTACGGCGAGGTACGCCATTTTTGATGCGGAAAATTTCAACACCCGCATCTACGCGTATGAAAACGATATTCTCGGCTTTTTCAACATTCCAGCCTACTATGGCGTTGGAAGTCGGTACTATCTCATGCTGAACTACAAGCCCAACAAACGATTCGAATTTTGGGCGAGGTATTCAATCTCCAAGTTCCAATGGGACGATATCCAGGGCTCCGGATTGTCCGAGGTCCCGGGCGATCATCGCTCGGAAATCAAGTTGCAGATGAAGGTGAATCTTTAACCGAACCCCTCAAGCTCAAATTCGGTCAATACATTGGTGAAGGAAAGGAGTAATCACGATGGATATTGAAACTTTGAGAGACTATTGCCTAGCCAAAGTCGGCGTGACTGAGTCGTTTCCCTTTGATGCGGACACCTTGGTATTGAAGGTAATGGGGAAAATGTTTGCTTTGATGCCGCTTGAGCATGGAAACCAAATCGTACTCAAATGTAATCCCGACAAGGCAATCGAACTCCGGGAAGAATGGGAAGAGATCACCGGCGCCTACCATATGAACAAGACGCATTGGAATACCGTGATGTTGAACGGCAGACTTTCTCGCGCTTTAATCTGTGAAATGGTCGACGATAGTTACAACTTGGTCAGGGCCGGGCTAAAAAAGACGGAGCGAGAAATACTCGATGGACTTTCGGGAGGCAATTAAAAAAAGCGGGTTACGCCAAACGTAACCCGCCAAATATCAATCAACAATTTTAGAGGTATGCAATTGATTCTTTGGGAATTCTATTGCTTTCTTGAAAGAACGAAGTCAACAACAAATACACTCCATAGATGCAATCTTGGTGGCGATTCCATAAATAACTTCCGTTCTGCACTCAAAAAGGAAAATGAATCTATCAAAACACCAATAACGGCGCATTCTGGCAAGCATTCCCAAAACAAATCCAGCCTATAAAAACCGTCACAAGGAACAAATTGGTAACTTTGACCGAATCTAGTTGGAAATGCAAAACTCGGCGACAGAAGAAAACTACCTCAAGGCGATCTACAAATTTTCTTCAACCGGAGAAATGGTCGGAACCAATACCTTGGCAAAGGCGTTGCTGACCACGCCGGCATCGGTCACGGACATGCTCAAGCGACTGAATGAAAAGGCACTTGTAGAGTACCAGCCTTACCATGGGGTTCGCTTGACGGACTCGGGACGCTTAATCGCATTGAAAATCATTCGTAAACACCGGCTCTGGGAGGTATTCCTAGTCAAAACCTTGAATTTTACCTGGGACGAAGTCCACGATACCGCCGAGGAACTTGAGCATGTGAATTCTTCGATTTTGATTGACAAACTCGATGAATTTTTAGGTTTTCCTCAATTTGATCCTCACGGAGACCCGATTCCAAACAAGGATGGCATGTTCACAGAGCGGGCAACTCGGCAGTTATCTACCTGTTTGGCAGGTGAAATTGCCATTGTTGCCGGCGTAACAGAAGATACACCTGTGTTCCTGCAGTATTTGGACCGCATTAGCATTCATATTGGAAGCAAAATCCACATTCTAGATGTCCTTCCATTCGACAATTCGTTGATTTTGAGATTGGGAGGGCGCGAAGTTGTGCTCAGCGGTGAATTTGCGCGTCAGATTCTGGTCATCGATAAAGAATAATCCTAAGGCCGAAAGCTTAACTTTCGTAAATTGGAGGTTGTTTGAATAGTTTTTGTGAGAAATCAATTTGTACCTGGTGATAAGAAAGTGTTCGACACGGTTGTGACCGAAGACAAGCTGGCGCGGTTTGATGCGGGGCTAGTCCATTCAGTTTACTCTACTTTTGCATTGGGAAAGGATGTTGAATGGGCTTGCAGACTGTTTGTTTTGGAAATGAAGGAAGTTGGCGAAGAAGGAATTGGAAGCTACTTGTCAATTGAACACTTGTACCCAGCTCCGCTGGGATCTAAGGTTAGGATAGAGGCAACGTTGCTTTTCGTAAAAGACAATGAGATACATTGCAGCTATGAAGCCTTTTCCAACAGCTTTTTAATCGCCAAGGGGGAGCAAACTCAAAAAATTATTGACAAATCACGTTTTGATGCACTAATTAACCGAATATCAATTCAATAAATGGCTGGAAATTCAACGCGCGTAGTAGTCGTAGCCTTCGTGATGAATCTTGGAATCGCGGTTGCGAAATATATCGCCTTTTTGGTGACGGGTAGTGCCGCAATGCTTGCCGAATCGGTTCATTCACTTGCCGATACGGTAAACCAAATCTTCCTGTTCCTTGGCATTCGACGGTCAGCAAAAGCAGCCTCCCCTTCTCACCAATTTGGGTATGGGATGGAGCAATATGTTTTTTCCTTTCTCGTTGCGATCCTGATATTTTCTCTCGGCGGGGCCTATTCCTTATACGAAGGGACGCACAAAATCATGCACCCCTCCGAAAAGCTGGAACACGCCGACATCAACTTGATCATTTTGGGGATTGCCATTGCTTTGGAGGGCTATAGTTCTTTTTTATAGCAACCAAGGAATTAAAGAAGACCAAAGGCGCTATCAGTTTTTTCAAGTACATCAGAAAAACCAAAGATCAAGTTCTCGTTACGGTGATTTTTGAGGATTACGCTGCATTGTTGGGATTGGTGATTGCTGGTTTGGGTATGACGCTTTATTTGATCACTGGAAACGTGCTTTTTGACTCCATTGCGACGATTTTGATTGGAGTTCTACTTGTTGGAATTGCGGTGATTCTATACCGGGAAGCTAAAAGTCTTTTGGTGGGAGAGGCTGCTTCAGTCGAAGATCAGGCAAAAATCAGGGAGGCGTTTGAGAACCATCCTGCAGTGGAAAGACTCGACGAGTTGTTAACGATGCATTTGAGCGCTACACAAATACTTGTAAATGCCCACGTGAAATTCAGGGGTGGCTTGACACTTGAGGAAGTTGAGAACATCATCGACGAGATCGAATACGTAATTGTTGATGCGGTTCCTGAGGTCTTTAAAATCTTTATTGAAACACATCAGAAAAGTAGCGTGGAAAGTTTTTCTGGAAGAAAAGACGCACAAACTGAGGTTTCGCAAAAGAAAAGTGTGATCAGGAACTCCAAAATGACTTCGCCAGAAGAGTAAACAAACCATTTCTATTCCAATGCCACAAATTTTATACTCCAATGGCCAAAAATAAAGAAGATAAGAGTTTCCAACCCACGATCAACAATCGAAAAGCATCGCATGAATACACCTATTTGGATATTTACGAGGCTGGAATTGTATTGACTGGCACCGAAATAAAGGCCGTACGTGAGGGAAAAGTTCAGTTTGCCGATGCATATTGTCTTTTCAAAGATGGCGAGCTTTTTGTGGTTGAAATGCACATTAGCCCATATGACTTTGGCAACATTAACAATGAGGACCCCAGGCGTGAGCGAAAACTTCTTCTTGCAAAAAAGGAATTGAAGAAGCTGAAAACGAAGGCTGATGAAAAGGGGCTCACGATCATTCCAACCAAGATGTACTTCAGTGACAGGAATTTTGCAAAGATTCAGATTGCGCTTGCGAAAGGAAAAAAACTATTTGACAAGCGCAATGACATCAAGGACAAAGACACAGACCGTCAGTTGAAACGTGAAATTGCAGATATTTGATCCGTAAGGTACTAGGCTTCATGCATTGCATTTATGCCAATTGAAACTTATTTCCGGGACAACGCGCAACGATCTGTCTGAATTCCATACCCAACAAAACTGATTGAAGCTCCGACCCTAGGATTCCACTCAAAACTGCAATGGTATCAAAGTCAAGCAGTTTCCCTTCTATTGCTCGATATACCAAGTGCTCACGATCAGACATTTGAGGAATCGGTTTAACCTTTTTAGAATTGTTGGCTTCAGCCTGAAAGCGCAACAAATGTTGTAAGCTATCTAAAACATCAGATGGCTCACAGGCGATTTTTGCAATATTGTCGCGAATAAGTCGATTGCAGCCGATTGACGTCGGAACCCCAAGTGCACCAGGTATGGCAAAAACTTCCCGATCTTGCTCAAATGCGCATTTTGCCGTGATCAAAGCTCCTCCTTTTTCAGTTGCTTCAACGACAAGTATCGCATCACAAAGGCCACTAATGATACGATTGCGGGCAGGAAAATTATAAGCATCGGGGGGTGTCCCTGAAGAAAACTCACTGACAAGAGCACCTCCCTTGTCGACAATCTCTCGAGCCTTGGTTGCGTGGTCTCGTGGATATACTTGGTCAAGACCATGGCCCAACACTGCAATTGTAGCTCCTTGGGCACTCACGGTTGCTGCATGAGACTCATAATCAATTCCATATGCCAAGCCACTAACAACCACTACACCGCGCTCTGCAAAGTAAGAAGCAAATTCTGCTGCAATTTTCTTTCCATGGCTACTTGGTCTCCTTGTTCCTACGATTGCGACGTGTGGCCGATCCGAGGTCGGTAACCCTCCCTTGGTATAAAGGACAAGAGGAGAGTCATCGATTTCTTTCAGCTTCCGAGGAAATCCACTCTCATACCACGTGACGATATTGATGCCATGCTTGCTTGCAAATTCAACTTCTCGTTCAGCCGCACTTAATATCGATGTTCCATGGATAGCTTTAGCGATCTTTTCTCCCACGGACGGAATTTTCATTAATTGGCTGCGACTCGTTCGAAAAATTGCCTCGGCCCCACCGAAATGGTGGAGCAGCGTCCTGCTCGTTTTGGGCCCTACCTTGTCAATCATTGTCAAGGCGATCAAGTAGATCATTTCCATGTCTACCTTCTTCACAGACATCGCTGATGATTGCAGCGTTGCCTTGGTTTGTAATCTGGGTTGCGTAAACCCATGCCTTGTCCTGTGTAGGGTTTCGTAAGACGGTATTCGATGGTTGCCAACTACTACAGGGCTTGCGCTTGAACACACCATTGCCTCTTCCTCCAGACGAAGCAGCTTTTCACTTTCATCGATTGGATACCTCAAGCCTAACCGACCATTTGAGCTAGTTTCTTCAAAGATAGAAAGTTGGCGTGGACCATCGGCCTCGACCTCATTTACTTCCTCCGCATGTATCTTATTTGCCACAAAAGGAAAATCTTGAACCTTGTTGGCCTTTTCCGCTAAGGTTACAGGCGGCGATGGCGTTAGGAGAGTTTGTTCACAACTTAAAACTGTTTCATTCAAGTCAACTGAAACTGTCTCTGTGATACTCTCGAAATACTCAAATATATCCTTTTCCTCCCCTTGCATCTTGTTCCTTCCTTTCCTTCGTTTTGCTTTCGGTTTATCTTCCCACTACCACTTCATCGTCTTGCTCCCTATTCAAAGTCTTGCTCCCTCTTCAAAATCCTGCTCACACTAATCGTCATGCTCCCATTTCATAGGCCTGCTCCCACTTCATATTCCTGCCCCCACTTAATCGTCCTGCCCCCTCTTCAAAGGCCTGCTCCCACTTCATATTCCTGCCCGCACTTCATCGTCCTACCCCAGCTTCACCTTCCCTCTCACTTTCCATTGTCGCACTCCCACTACATCGACCAATTCCCCTCCATCGTCTTGCTCCGCTTTGATCGTGTTCTCCCTTTCCTACGTTTTCCAACCTTCCCATCGTCAAGCACCCGATTCTTTGCTTTCCCACCGTTTTCGTTGTTTTCCAACCTTTTCATTGCTTTCACTCATTATCATCTCGTGATATTCATAAGTCTGAATGAGCGATTTCCGCAATCGCTATCATTGGCAAGGTAATCTTAGGCTTTGCATTGATTCATCCTAAAATGGCCCAAAACAGAATATCCCAAATGTTTGAGAAAATCCAATGTCTGGATCTGAGCTAGATATTCTTAATTGAGAGAAAAATTCGAGGTTAGCATTATTTTCTCCAAGTAGGCTGCCCCCAACTTCATTCAAAACTTTCGGAAAACAAATACCACATCTTCTCATACGCCACCTTCCCGCCTTTGCTCGCCACTCAACAAAGCCAAAGATATTACTTTTTTCCGGTAAAAAAAACCAATCCCGAAATTAATCCCTCAATTTCCCAATTAAATTATCAATCCCGCAAAAATGCTGCCTTGATCCCGGTTCGATTTTGCACTTGATCGATTTGTATCCAAGCAATAAGCCCCTTGCCATCCAAATTAACGGCAACCACTGGGCTCATTTGATGGTCGAACTCTCCTCCCATCCTTAACCCGGAATATTCAAATTTTTTGGTTCCATCAGGATGAATCTTTTGGTAAAATACGTTTTTGTTCCTTGATGATACGGTTTGATTCCAAGCAAGGTAAAGGTACCCATTCTTGTTGATGGCCAGAGAGTAGTCGTTCCATTCCTCCATACTTTCACCAATACTCAGGCCATCAGGAAGCCACTGCGAATCCCCCCCAATGTTATATTTCTGTGCTATCAGTTGCACACCCGATCGGCTTTTTTCTCGCTCGTCCAACCAAGCCACCCAAAAATTCCCAGCAGCATCCCCCAGAATCGACGGCTTTGATTGTCGACCCGGGTAGTTGCACACATGTACGCCTCCAACATCCCACAGCTTTGACCCCGAAGTTGTTATGCATTGCATAAATAGCTTTTCAATCCCTTCCCCATGTCTTCCATCTTGCCAAACGACATACAGGTCATCTTCAAAATTTCGACAAATTTCTGGTTGCCGTTGGTTCAAGCCAGCCGATGCAATCAGACGTCCTCCATATTCCCATTCATACATTCCAAAGTCATCAAGGTGCTGAACATAGATGTTCGAAAAGGCTCCTCTTGAGTCCATCCAGGTAACGTATGCACCTCCATGTCCATCTTCAGCAAGACTAGGCGAGGTCTGCAGTCCTGGAAATTTAGCAAATGGCTTGCCATTTGGCGTCCAAAGTGCTGTTCCTTCATGGCCAATCCGTTGAATGTAAAGATCAAAGCCAGATTCTGTCAAAGACCTCGCATCCACCCAACACAAAACGATTCCCTCCTTACCATCCGGAACTCCGCGGAGGCTATTTTGATCAGATGGTGCATCGCATACCAGTACACCATCGTCTTGCCATAACACCTTTCCCCAAGCATTGATCCGTTGCGCATAGATATTGTCATCCACACCATTCCGGCGATCTGCCCACGCCAAAATAATGCCCCCCACTCCATCCTCGACCATGATGGGGCGGTTTTGCTCACCAGGCGCAATGCAGATTGGGATTCCGCCAGTGCGCCACAAGAATTTGCCCTCTGGAGAAATTTTTTGAATGTAGATATCAGGATTTTTAGATCCATTGCGGTAGTCCTCCCATGTCAAATAGAAGTCTCCTTGTCTACTCGCCAGAATTTTGAGGCCTGTTACGGAGGCAAACGGCTGCGAATGATCGGCCGCAAGCCGAAGACCCGAAGCCTTGAGCAACGGTAAGCCACTTCCGTTGATGTGCTGGGTGAAAATGTCAGCGGAACCCTCTTGTCGCCGGTCAGTCCAAGAGCACCATAGACCTCCATTTTCATCTGCAAGGATACTGGGATCAGTTTGGTCATTGCTTTGACTACATACAACTCGGCCTTCAGCATCCCACGCAGGCTCTCCAAGATTATCCAGTTTCTGAACGGCGATTCGGTAATTGTTGCCTTCTTTTCGCAACCATGAAAAGACTTGGTAACCATAACTACTTGAGCTGATCACCACTGGATTCCGCTCATCATGGATGGTTTTCACAACGGGCACTCCATTCACGCCCCACTCCAAAAGCCCATCCTTCAATCGGATCATTTGCGCATAAAGGTCCCAATTGCCATTGCGACGGTCTTCCCAGCACAAAAGTGCTTTGCTACCCTTCTTTACAATTTTTGGATTGAGCTGCTCGTCAGCCGAAAAGCAAGTCGCAAAATGAAAACTAACTTCGCCTCCAGGACTCAACCGGCCACGATAGATGTCAGTTCCATGGGATTCAGAGCTGTATTTCTGATAAACAAACAGCATGCCGCCATACCCGTCAGGTACCATGGCCGGCATTTGGTGGTTCTCCTCGACGCCTGCAAACACATCCAATCCTCCAGCTTTCCAGAAGAAACTACCCTCTTGATCCAATTTCTGGGCATAGAGATTCCAGTAAATACCATTGCGGAAATCTTCCCACATCAAATAAAGATGGTGATTTTCGTCGGTGGCAATTGCTACATTCTTTTGAATATTGGGAGCTGTCGCGATGGGCATGCCAGCAGCGAGCCAACGTGCCTTTCCCCCAAGATCGACAAATTGGGCATAGAGATCTGAATCTTCGAATCCCCTACGATAGTCTTCCCAAACGATGTAAAAGCCTTTGTTAAGGTCTGAAACGATTTGCGGCTTGCGTTGCCCGCCATTGATTTCACAAATCCGGAGTCCATCTTTACCCCAGAGTGGTTCACCGCGCAGGTTAATCCGTTGTGCGTACAACAGTGGCATATCCGACCCCTTGCGATAATCCTCCCAGACGACCACGATGCCACCATACCCGTCTTGGACCATCGCAAAATCTGTTTGATTCGCTGGAAAAGGACATATCGGCACCCCGTCCTTTTCCCAAAGGATGTTGCCAAGTTGATCGACTTTTTGAAGGTAGATGTTGTGATAATGAACACCTTGCCGTGCACTTCGCCAGCCAATGATCACATCGGTTTCTCCTGATTTGGCTACCTTTGATTGGGTATTTAAGGAGCGAAATGAGGTAACATTCGTCTCGAGAACGTCAAAATTTCCTTTAGGCTGCGCAAAAAGCAGAAGCGGCAGCATTCCAAAAACAAAAAACAAAATTCGATTCATATCGGTCTAAATGCCATGCAAATCTCCGTTCGAAGTTGGGACAAATCAAGGGCTGGAAACACTTGTTTTGTTGCTATTTTGTGGATAGACCAACCTTTTGGACAATATTTTGAACATCAGAATGCCAAGGCCACCAGAAAATAATCCAATCAACATCCCGGCTAGCACATCCCCAGGATAATGCACCCCAAGATATATCCTGCTATAGGATACAAGAATAGCGATTCCAAAAAGTGTAAAAGGTAGCCACCGAAATCGTAGCTTCAACTGCCAGCCAACGAAAGTGGCAATCGCAAAGAAATTTGCAGCATGAGACGATGCAAATCCATACTTCCCACCGCAACCGCCTGCTAGATGCAACAAGGCCTGCAATGACGGTTCATGGCAAGGTCGCAACCGCGCAACAAGAGGTTTTAAAATTCCTGAGGCTCCTTGGTCTGCGATCAAAATCACAGGAATGATCAGAACGAGGGTCAACAGAAATTCCTTTCTCGCCTGATATCGGAACAAAAGGTAGCACAGCAAAATATAGCCAGGTATCCAAAACAGCTTGTTGCTGAGAACGACCATGACGCAATCCCAAAATGGATTATTCAATCCGTTAATCTTGAGCAGGATATCCTCGTCTAGGTTCAGCAACCATTCCATCAGTATTTAAGTGCGATGCGGATGAATTGGCCAACAAGGAGAACTCCAGCAAAGCCGATAATGACCCAGCCCAAAGTGGGATCAGAAAGCCGCTGATATTTGTAAAGTCGGTTGTGAATCCACGGATAGGCGACCAGCAACACCAACACCGCTCCCAAACTACCGATCATGCTGCCGACGAAAATGTCACCCGGAAAATGAACTCCCAGAAAAACCCGCGTGAAACACAAAAAAACGGTGAATACACCAATGAGAGCCGGAAGCCACTTTTTCCACTGGTACATTCCCCATGCAAAGAAGACGCCCCCTGTGGCAAAACTTGTGGCATGGCCCGACGGAAAAGAATGCTCGACGGGCGGATTGGGTTCAAAAATCACAACCGAGGGGTCGATCCTAAAAACGGCTGGCGGACGGGTCCATTCTTCAAACACAAAACGCTTGCATAGTTGCCCGATTCCACCTGTGAAGAAAAACGCCAAGGCAAAAGTGATGGCCAATGCCGGGTCCTTGCGCCAGAAGAAGATGAGGATAAGCGCGGGGAGGATCACCCCATCTCCCAAATTGGTGAAAAAATAAAGGGAACTGACGTTGACAGGTTCTGATCGGAACTGATTCATCCACAGGAAGGTACCATGATATCCCATGGTCAACCACCAATAAGCGGAAATCATCCAAAACACAACCATGACTGAAAAATAAAGCCAAAGTCGCTGCTGAGTCTCCTTGAAATGCACTTTTCCTACTTCCATGTCAGCAAATTAAGAGCCTTCCCGTCAAAAATCCGAATCGTCAAACCAGTAATAGATGCGCCAAGGCTCACCATCTCCTGAGCGGCGAAGCCGCAGGCGTGCACGACCGGTCCCGGAGTAAACCGAAGTTTCATTCTCCACGATCGTCAAATTGAAACTCCGTACCACGTTTGCTGTGTCCCCTGACACTGAATTTTCAACATAAAAGTTCCAGTCAAGCGTGATTTGACGCACGTTTCGAAACAGGTTGTAAGCCGTCGCCATCTCCTGCCCTTTGTCCCAACGCTGCTCCGCAGCTGCGTCAAAATCGTAGTAGACAAAAACAAAGTCACTGGTGAAAAGCTTGCCATAAAGGCTCGTATCACGCAATTCGTAGGCATTTTTGAAAAAATCAAAAAAGCCGTCGATGGTCGTGCGGTCGCCCAATACGTTTTGATCACTCAGCCCATCAGGATCAAACTCAGGGGCAAAGGGATTGCATGCTACCATAAGCAGCGCAGAAAACAGTATTCCGATCCACCACTTATTGTACATAGTTCAATTTCAACCTGCTCCAACTCGAATCCTGCTTGGTCTCGTAATCCGTCCACCGGGCGATTTCCCATTCATTGAAGGAATTCACCTTGCAAAGGAACTCTAATTGACCCACAAATCTCACCGTCAAGGAAGTATCGGTATGATTCATCACCAAGTCATATTCGCCGATGTACCGTAGGGAATCACTGGAAAATGCCTGTAAATCAACTTGATCGAGGGTCAATCGATTGCCGCTGTTCAATCCCAGATTCTCCTTCAGATTTGAAAACCAAGCTTGTTCGTCTTGCCATGACCAGCTGTCCCAGATCAATTCGTTGCCGGTATAGGTTTGCGTACTGGGGTTGAACCGAAATGCATCCGCCTTGAAGCAACGAAGGTAATTCTGAACATTCTGCTGATCTACGGAGCGTATCAGATTGGCAAGCAAGATGTTATGATCTGTCGGGCTGATCCAGTCAGATGAAGTTTGGGAGGGCGGCTCCACATCGCGCGTTTCAAAGCATGCGCTTAGGAAGACCAGGCTGATCCCAATCCAATATATTCCGGTTCTACGCATCGCCCATCTCAAAATCAAACTTCCCGAGCGCCATCATGGGTCACCCGGGAAGTCTAAAGTTACAACTTTTTCAGTTTTCAGCGAACTCTTGAAGTCATCGGATGACGCAAGTTCGAAGCTTTGACGTAGTCAACTTGAACCGATCCGATTACAAGACCCGATTCTACACGAATCGGAATGCGGTTTTCATCGTCGGAGATCCAGAGAAACATTTCCCCCTCGTGGGTAAAAATCCCGCCTTCCTTTACCAAGGGCTTCAGCTTCACAGTTTTATATTTGATTCCGCCGACATCTATCACCTCTCGCCCCACAAACACTACATCAAGATCATGAACCTTTTTGTCGATGAAGTTCTGAAATTGATAGACACTCCCGGGCTGCGCCGATGAATAATCTTGCGTCCGGGCAAAGTAAAATGCCGACATCACGTCTTGGATATAGGCCGGCACATCATAGATGATCGGCCCGGGGACCGTGGTGGAGCGCTCATAGGCCTTGTGCCGTGTTTGGTCAAATTCGACCTCCGAATAGTGCTTGAAGCTGCCTTCCTCGATTTTTCGTTTGAACTTGTGTGGAGCCAACGTTTCCATATCCACAAAGGTCTCGTAGCGGTCATTGACCTTGAAAAACAGGCTGAAAGTTTTGGAAGACATGCCGACCCCAACCATGTGGAAACACTTCCGGCCATTGACTGTCACGGGCTCGTTCTTGATTTCCAATTTTGCCGTGCCTGCTGTGACGGCTCCGTAGTGGATGCGATACTCAACTACCTCCCCTGCTTGAAATGCATTGTTGGAGACCTTGCGAGGGGTTGGCTGTCCATCGCTCATTCCTGTGAGCAAAAACATGCCGAGCATCAAACCCAAACCAACTCTCGAAATCATTCCAATTTTTCTCATGGCAATTCTATTTACCTCAATATCCGCAAAAAATCTGCCAATTCAAGCGTGGTTTGACCAATGAGGATCGGCGTTGATCCAAGGAAGTATTGCCTTACCTTCAAAGCACTTGAGATTCATCCTTCAAACTTTTGATGGAACCAAAGGAATTTCAAGGTCAACGAGCTAAATCTGTATTCGATAGCGCCAAATACGCTGATTGGCTGGTCAAAATCGCACGATTCACCTTCATCCATTGCCAACAGACAACTCCTTTTCGATGAGTTGCTTGTTATGGATGACCGAATAATAACCCTCCTGCGCAAGCAAAGCTGCGTGGTTGCCTTGCTCGAGGATGCGGCCTCCATCGATCACAATGATCAGATCTGCGTCCTGAATGGTGGACACACGATGGCTCACCATGATCACGGCCATTTCCGGCCGGTCGATCCTTGCTTGCCGCAAATGCCCCAAAATCATTTCCTCGGTTTTGGTATCAACGGCGGACATCGAATCGTCAAGAATCAATAGTTTGGGATCGCGGATCCATGCACGGGCCAATGCGACACGCTGTTTTTGCCCGCCCGACAACGTCACGCCGCGTTCACCGATGACCGTTTGGAATCCCTCGGCAAAACCCATGATATTCTCGTACACGCCGGAGCGTTGCGTTGCAAGTGCTACCTGCTCCTGCGTGGCGCCCGGCAATCCAAAGGCTACATTGTCAAAAATTGATTCGGAAAAGAGAAAGACATCCTGTGGCGCGTAGCCGATTTCATTCCTCAAATTGGTCTTGCTGTAGTCGCGGATGTCTCTTCCGTCAATGCGAATCGTCCCGCTTGTGGCATCAAACAACCTGGGAATCAAATTACAAAGCGAAGATTTCCCCGAACCTGTCGGACCGATGATCCCGAGTTTTTGACCGGGAAGCAAAGTAAATGAAACGTCATGCAGCGCTTCGAATCCCGTCGCGGGATAACTCAGGCTCACTTTGTCAAATTCAATGCGTGCTTGGGTAATCTGAAAGTCATTTTCCGGGAATACAATTTCAGATTTTTCGTCCAAAAACTCATTGATACGCTTTTGACTTGCCGCAGCGCGCTGCGTGAGGCTTGTGACCCAGCCGATAGAAATGATCGGAAAGGTGAGCATGTTCACATAAATGATGAACTCGGCGATATTCCCCACCGTCAAAGACCCGCCTATGACCTTCTCCGCGCCTACCCAAACCAACAGTGCGGTGCTCAATCCCACCAAAATCATCACTGCTGGAAAAAAATAGGCATTCAACCGGATCAACTGCATCGACCGTTGATGGTATTCCTGGCTTTCAGATGCGAATTTTTTGCCGAAGTCCTTTTCGCGGGTGTACGCCTTCGTTACCCGAATTCCGGAGTAAATCTCCTGGGTAAAAGCCGTCAACCGCGACATCTGCTCCTGAATCTTGTCACTGCGCTTCAGAACTTTGCTCTCCACATAATAAATGAGTACACTCAGCAAAGGCAATGGCAAAATCGTAAACAGAGTCAGCTGCGGATTCACGGTCATCATGGTCGCGACGACAATCACCATGAGTGACACGGTGTTGATCGTGTACATAATGCCGGGGCCAAGATACATGCGCACGCGGCCCACGTCTTCCGTAATGCGCGCCATCAGGTCGCCCGTACGATTCTTTCGGTAGAAGCTCAGCGAAAGGTCCTGATAATGAGCATACATGTCGTTTCGAAGGTCAAATTCGACCCGACGCGACATCACAATCAACGTTTGGCGCATCAAAAAGAGGAAAACGCCGCGCAGCAGCGCAAGGGAAATTGTCAATACACTGAATATGATCAGGCTACCGGAAATCAGACTGACCACACTCGCCTTGGCCTCGAATCCTTCGTGCAAGGCATTGATTTTGACGAGGTCCCCCACCAAATCGATTGCACTCCGCACGACTTGCGGCGGATAGATCCCAAAAAGATTGGACACGAGAACGCAGAAGATCCCGAAAAGGAGCAGGCCTTTGTAACGCCAAATGTACTTATTGAGTCGGCCGAGGGCTTTCACACCGTTGAATCAAATTTGGATTCGCCGCTAAACACGACGAATAGGCTAAACAGCAGCAATACAGAATTGTTTGGATCAAACCACAGCTTGTGCCGCAACCAAAAATTCTTGCTCGGTAAAACGAATGTCAAAATCTTCCAATTCCTGCAGGATCGGTGCGTATATGTCCTTCACCGTTGGAATAAGCACCCCACGCGACTGAATATTTCCAGCCAAAATGTGCTTGGCCGCGATCGCTGCAGGCAATCCTACCGTCCGCGAAATCGAAGTATGGTGCTGATCGCGTCCCTTGTCGACCATCGAGGCGACCAATTTCCTCCGAATGCCATTCAATTCGTAGTCGAGTTGATGCTGCATGACCACCATGTCGACGTCGTTGGGTTCAAACACCCATTTTTCGAGGAGAATTGCCTCCAAAATTTCAGCAGGTGAAGCATTTTCCAACTCGATTTTGCGATCGCTGAGCAAATCCAGGTGCTCGAGTTTGCGCAAAACTTCGCCATCTTGGAATTCGTCGAGGAAAAAAGCCAGACTTTCGCGGTCGCTCAATCCAGGTTGGGCATGAACAAAACTGAAGGTAAAGTCCCTGTAGGTCATGCCTTTGCTGTCGGGAAGACGGTACGTTCCGTCGGTCATGCCCATTTGTACAAACGCATTCCACATCTGACAGTACCCGGGAAAACGCAGCGTCGCTCTATATAAGGTGTCGACTTCTTCCAGATTGTACAATTTGAGGTATTTGACGGAGTCGCGGTTGGCGTAGGCGTCGAAAACCCCCGTGCCGGGTACTTCGATTTCCTCGATGCGCTCAAACAAACGGTGGTAAGGCAAATAGCGGATCGCGCCGTCACGACGGTAGCGCGCCACGCCCTGACCCGCGAGAATGACATTCCGCGGTGCCCAAGTGAACTTGTAACCCCATTCGTTTTTGCATTCCGGCGCGACCAAGGCTCCGCAATAGCTGCGGAAACTGCTGATTTTGCCGCCTTGCTCCCGCACGCGCTCGATCATTTCCATCGTGCTCATGTGGTCGATACCGGGGTCAACCCCAACTTCGTTCAGGAAAATGAGGTCGGCGGCCTTTGCGGCGGCATCCAGACTTGCCATCTCATCAGAAACGTAGGAGGCGGTGACCAAATGCGTTTTCAATGCCAGGCAATCATGCGCAGCCAAGACGTGCATCGTCGGTGGAAGCAACGATATGACGAGATCAGACTTTGAAATCTGCTCCTTGCGAACGGCTTCGTCGGTGGCGTCAAAGTAGATGCCCTTGCCACGCGGATGGTTGCCGACCTTTTCCAAGGCAAGTTCCTCCTGCATGTCGCCCACGACCACCTCCCAATTGCCAGATTCGGCATGATCCAACAAATACTGAATCATCGTCGTCGCCGACCTGCCTGCACCAATCACCAAAATCCTTTTCATCCGTTTCGAAAATTTGGGCGAAGTTAAGGAAGACCCGCGGGATAAGGCAAGGAGAATGAAGGCGAATCGATGGAATGTCTTTCAGGAGATTGTTCTAATTTCGGGGAATGGATGCTACAGAAAACAGGATCAAGACCACCAAAACCGCCCGTTTTTACCAATTGGGTACGCTTAGCCCTGGAACGAAGCTGGTGATTTTTGCTTTGCACGGGTATGGTCAGCTTGCTAGCTATTTTATCAAACATTTTGATTCGTTGGCGGATGCAGAAACCGTGATTCTCGCACCCGAAGGCCTTTCACGCTTTTATTTGGACGGAAAATGGGATCGCGTCGGTGCCACCTGGATGACCAAGGAAGATCGCCTGTTCGAAATTGAGGACCATGTCGAATTTCTAAACCGACTGCAAGCAATGGTGCAGGAACAAGCACCCAATATTATGGAAACCATCATCTTGGGCTTCTCCCAAGGAACTGCTACCGCTTGGCGATGGGTCATGAAAGGCAATGTTGCGCCCGATCAACTCATTCTCTGGGCTGGCAGTCTTCCATTGGATACCCTCGAAAAAGCCGCAGAAAAACTGAAAAACTGCGACCTCCATTTCGTTTTGGGCGACAACGACGAATTCATCAAGATCTCCGACGCCGAAAAGCAAATGGAAAAACTGCGCACCATTCAACCCAACGCCCGGTTTTGGACCTTCACCGGCGAGCACCGCATGGACGCGCCAACCTTGTCAAAAATCTTTGAAAGTTTTGGGACTTGAGGCAGCGGCTGAAAGTTGAGGCAGCGGCAAAAGTTGAGGCAGCGTCGTCCAAATTGAGGCAGCGGCAAAAGTTGAGGCAGCGGCGTCCCGCCGCATGCCGATCGAACATTTGCCTCCGGCGAAAAACACGTAAACAATCGGCGGTCAAAACTAGCGTCGTTGGCACTCACACCGCATTCTGGTTAGTGCCAACGACGCTGGTATGTTTTCACTCACACCGCATTTCGGTTAGTGCCAACGACGCTGGGATGTTTTCACTCAAACCGCATTCTGGTGAGTTCCAACGACACAAGTTCAACTCAAACCCCCGTCAACGAATGCCCCATCTTCTCACGCTTGGTCTTCAAATACAGTGCATTGTGGGGATTCGGAGCTACCTCAATCGGAATATTCTCCACAACCTCCAGACCATACCCAATCAATCCCGTGCGCTTTTTGGGGTTGTTGGTCATCAAGCGCATCTTCGTGATGCCCAGATCACGCAAAATCTGCGCTCCGACACCGTAGTCACGTTCATCCATCTTGAAACCGAGTTCCAAATTGGCTTGCACGGTGTCCAATCCCTGTTCCTGAAGTTTGTAGGTCTTCAACTTGTTGAGCAAACCGATTCCCCTGCCCTCTTGGTTCATGTAGAGAATGACGCCCTTGCCTTCCTTCTCTACCATTTCCATTGCTTTTTGGAGCTGTTCGCCACAGTCACAGCGGCAAGATCCAAAAATATCGCCGGTCACGCAGCTTGAGTGCACACGAACCATCACCGGCTCGTCTTTCTCCCAGCTGCCTTTGACCAAGGCCATATGAATCTCGTCAGTATGAATCTGACGGTAGGCAATCAAGTCAAAATTGCCCATTTGCGTCGGCAGATCAATGCCAATCTCACGGATGATCAACGAGTCATGCGCGAGGCGGTACTCGATCAAGTCGGCAATCGTCACCAATTTGAGGCCGAAATGGTCGGCAATTTGGCGCAATTCGGGGAGGCGTGCCATCGTGCCATCGGCATTCATGATCTCGACGAGCGCGCCTGCGGGCTCACAGCCTGCGAGGCGTGCAAAGTCAATCGCGGCCTCCGTATGTCCGGAACGACGCAAAACGCCTTCCGGCTTGGCTTTCAGCGGGAAAATATGCCCGGGACGTCCAAAATCTTCCGGTTTGGAAGTCGGATCAATCAGCGCCTGAATGGTTTTGGCACGGTCAGATGCCGAGATGCCGCTTGTGACGCCATTCTTCAGCAAATCCACAGAAACCGTAAAAGGTGTGGCATGCAAAGCCGTATTCGCGCCGACCATGAGGTCGAGGCGCAACTCCTCGCAGCGCTCCTCGGGGAGGGACATGCAGATGAGTCCGCGGCCGTGCGTGGCCATGAAATTCACGATTTCAGGCGTCACGTGACGCGCTGCAATGATGAAGTCGCCTTCGTTTTCACGGTCTTCGTCGTCCACGACGATGATCAATTTGCCTTGGCGAATGTCCTCAATCGCCGCCTCGATGCTATCTACTTTGATACCTGACATGCTGCAAAGATAGAAATTTTGCTTTCCTAATGCGCGTTTGGAGGATTAACTCATTTGAGAAGAAAGGGTTTGCCATTCGAATGTAATTTGCCCTTCGGATGCCGCTTGATTTTTCGGGGACTGTGATTAACTTGTCGATGGAATCAGAAATCCTGGAAAACCAACATGGGAGAAAAAGTCAGATTTTACATCATCATCATCGTTTTGGTGGGAATTGTGCTGTTGCAATTCCTTTTCAAACCGAAGCCGGGTCCCGATCAGCCATCCTTTGAAAATACGTTGAACGAGATCAAGTCCACGTTGAAGGATTTTGATGCCCGCAACCAAGAAATCAAGGCTGCTGCCACCGCCTTGGCGGCGAGTCAGGCCAATGCCGAGGCGCATTACGCATCGGTGAAACAGGAATTTGAAAGCAAACTGCTTGCGATTTCTGGACAAATCGCCTCTGCTAGAACGCAGTACGTCGGTTTGATGAAGCAATTGACTGAATTGAACGATCAATTTGCCAATTCCGGCGCGCCGGATTCGATTCCGACCATTGATCAACTACCAAGAGGCAATTAACGGAGGCAAGAACATGAAAAAGCTACTCTTTTTGCTGCTATTCCTTGCTCCGTTGGCCATGTTTGGACAGGAGACGGCACAATGCGATTCCAACTACATCCGCATTTTTTCCAAGATTGGATTTGACGTCACCGGCATTCCTTGCGAACGGTTTGTCGTGATTGGGGAGCGGTACTACGACAAGATTTCTCAAGGATACAACCTAAGTCGCGGCATTGTCTACGGTCAGGAAAAGGTGCTTGACAATCTTCAAAAGCAGCTCGCTTTGGCCAACCAATATTCAGCGACGCTCAAGGCGGCCAACGATTCGGCCAATGCCACCATCGACCGGTTTGCTGCCAATAACCATCAGTACGCCGAACTGCTCAAGCAATCGACAACGGAAAATGACAAGTTGGTGAATCGGATGGACACCTTATTAAATGACTTGAACAAGCAGCACAAACGCGAGGTGCGTCGTGCAAGATGGAAAAGCTTCGCCATCGGCGGGGTGATTGGCGTGGTTGTCGGTTCGGTGGGCGTGTTGATTCTCAGGGATAAATTGTAACTCAATTTTCAGCAGCATACTTAATCCTGAAGGCGATCCATGAGGAGTTCCGTCCCCTCATAGCTCAGGTCAGTCATGCAATTGGTGACCACGATGTAGGCGCGGTCGCGGCTTGGATTGATCAGGACGCGGCTCAAAAAACTACCTGGATTTCCCAAATTGTGGGCGATCGGTTCGCCATTTTCATTGATTTCCCAAAACCAGCCAAAGGCAAAATCTGGCGCTCCAAACAGAAGGTGTTCGAACCGCGATTTGTTCAACAAAATTGCCTTTCCTTTCATTCCACGGAGGAAAAACTGGAGAAATGCAGCATGGTCTGGCAAGGAGATTTGAATATTTCCTGCGGCCATGAGCCAATTTAGCCGCACATTCTGAGCCGGAGCCTCGGGCTTCAAATTTGCGTTGTGTCCCCAAACAGCCGCAGAATCAGTCGCATTGGGTTGCCCAAATCCGATTTTGATTTGAAGCAATTCACCGAGGTCTGCAGCTAGTCGCTCAAATTCATCGCCGGTGGCCTTTTCCAACATCAGTCCTGCAGCGACATAGCCTAGATTACTATGATTCCATGGACTTCCACGGTCCTCTTCTGCCTGCTGAAACAACCATTTTCCGAAATTTATCCGCTGTTGGGCTGCGTTGCCCTTTATCAGAGAAGGCTTAGGTTCTGGAAATGAATAGGTCCACATGGGCAATTTGTTGCGAAACGTGATCAGATCCTGCAAAGTGAGTGAATAATAGGCTGCCTGCGAATGGATTTTCCACTTTGGAAAGAGATCGAAGAATTTGGTGTCCCAATTAATTTTGCCAGTACTGACAATCAATTCTGCCATCAAAGCAGTGAAGGCCTTGGTATTCGAACCGATTCTGAAATGATCTTGCAACGTGACCGAATCTGGAAATCCAAGTCGTTTGACACCGACAACCTCCATTTCCAGAATTGAATCCGCTGAAATCACAGCGTAGCCCAAAGCAGGCAAGTCAAAAGCTTTCAAAATACTGTCAGCCAATTCCTTATGACTCGTTTGCCCGATCACCTTCGGAAAAAGTAAGCCGATGAGCCCCAAAAAAGTGATGGTAAACTTCACACGAAATCGCAAACGAGAATTTAGCAAATGTGATGAACCAAATTTCATCTCCGATTCGTCAAGATGGCCTCCAACCGCGTATTCATCGCCTTCCAGCGGAAGTTGGCTTCGACAAACTTGCGGCCATTGGCAGCAATCGCAGCAGCTTTTTCAGGATGCGCGAGCAAGTCTTGAATAGCATCGGCAAAGCTGTTGGCGTCTTCGCAAACGAGGAGGTCCTCCCCTGCCTTGGCGCCGAGTCCGGCATTTCCAAGTCCCGAGGTAATCGTCGGCATGGTCATGGCCATGGATTCGAGGAGCTTGTTTTGGAGGCCTTGGCCACCTACCAGCGGCGCAACGGCAATTTTACTGCGCAATACATATTCGCGAATGTCTGCCACGAAGCCGGTAACCGTGATATCGGGACTTTCCCAGGATTTGATAATGCTCGCAGGGCGCGCGCCGGCAATGCAGATTTTCGGTTTCAAACCTCGAGCATGCAAAATTGGCAAAACCTCTTCGACCAGAAACTTGGCGCTCTGCACATTCGGATGGTAGCCCATGTTCCCGAAGAAAATCAAATCAAAATCGCGCTGATCGGGTTGTGGCAAGTCCTCAAAAAAGGATTCGCCGACGCCGTTGGGAATCACGTGGACTTCCGAACGCAACAATGGCGCCAATCCCTCCGCGTCGCGGTCGCTGATGATGATCAGTTCATCAAACTGTGCAGCGATTTTGGTTTCGTAGGCTTGCAGGCGCTTGGCTTCCGACTTCACAAAGGGTCGCATCAGAAAACTCGCCTCGCCAATCCGCTGCGACATGCCGATCGAAAAGGTATCCATGTAATCGAGCACCCAATGGACTTTGACATGCTCAAAAGGGAGATTTTGCCCCAACCGAATCAATTGCACAAAACAAGCTTCGATCTTTTCCCGGCGAATGGTCGCGTCGATCACGTCTTTCATCCGCTGCGAACGGAAATAATTGACCTGAAACGGCAAGCGGTTGAAAAATGCGCCCAGCAAATTCCATCCGGCTTTGAGTTTTCCTTGCTGAATCACCTGTACCGAGGCACAGAAGTTCAGTTGGGCAAGGTCATTGGCGGAAACTGCGTGTTCGCTGAGGCAAATCAAATGCACTTCGTGGTTTTGGGCCAATCCTTGGATTTGGTACCATGCCCGCAGTTTGTCGCCTTTTTCGAGCGGCCACGGGAATCGGGAAAGTGCCACCAATATTTTCATGACAGCACCTCCTGATAAAACGCTTCGAATGCCGAGCCCACAGCAGCCAAGCTGAACCTTTGCCGGGCAGCTGCCATTCCCGCCTCCGCGACAGCCACCGAATTCGCCGAATCAGCAAGCAGACCTTGAAATACGGTCACCCAATCCGCGGGGTCGTCGGCCAAAAGGATCTCCTCGCCTATTTTGCAATCAATGCCTTCGGCACCAATGGTTGTGGAAACGACGCAACGTCCCATGGCCATGGCTTCGATGATTTTCAGGCGCATTCCACCACCCGAAAGCAAGGGCACAATGAAAAAATGGCAACTTTCCAAAAATGCGGGCGCATCCGGAACTTCGCCATGAAAGATCATTCCATTGACTTTCAAGGATTTCAGTTCCTCCGAAGGATTTTTTCCGGCCACATGCAATTCCAATCTCGCATCTATTGCCAGCAATTGCGGCCAAATCTTATCCAGAAACCAATGCAGTCCTTGGACGTTGGGCATCCATTCCAGACTTCCAAGGAAGCCAATTTTGAAATTATGGGTGACTGGAGATTTGGGATGAAAGGTGTCGAGGTCGACCCCTCCGTTGATGGTGCGAATCGGGCCCTTGAATCCTTGCTGCCGATAAAATTCCGTGTCTTGGCTTGCGATGGGGATGATCGCGTCGTAGTCGTGCAGGTGGGCAAGCTCCCATGCGCGAATCTTTTTGGTTAGGCTTTGGAGATAAGTTCGCTTGAAAATATTGGGTTCATTGGCTGCAAGCCGCTCCCAAATCTGAAATTCGACATTGTGGCTGCGCAGTACTATCGGCGCTTTGGTCGCATTGCGTATCGTAGCCGAATACAGGCTCATATAGCTGCCTTCAAGCTGTACAAGGTCAAAATCGTTTCCTTTCAGAATCGATTGCAGCTTGTCTGAGAATTCCTGGGAAAGAAAACGGGACACATTATAAGGTAGCCGGGAAATGAGCCCCTTGGCGGCTCCGCTCAAGGTAACGGTGGTATCGATGTCGACTGCGTGAACCGCAGTGACTTCTTTCAGCAACGAAGGATCTTGTCGATGCTTGAGCGTGTTCAGGCAGGCCAATTCGACGCGGTGTCCCGCGCGATGCAAAAGTCTTGTCACATTGTACGTGGCAATGTTCCCTCCATCATTGAGGGGCCATGGGACACGATTGACGACCTGAAGTATGTGCAAACCTTTCAAAACGTCGGCAAATTACACAATGCGGAGATAAGTTGGGATCAGCCTTTCGAATGTCTCTTTGGAGGACGGGATTTCATTGTATTACAAGTGAATCCCTTTGCGTTGCGATCGACCAAAGCTTCCTATTGGAGGACCAATGTCCAATTTTGGACGGTGAACCTTTAAAGAAAACGTGTGTCAACATGGAATTCTCCTAACAAAATGTTAACGTTGTATTAAGTGGATTTATAATCATTATTCAATTTTTCAACTATTAATCATTTAAGTGGAATCAAAAGTATGAGAAAACTCTTAGCCACAGTCTGTCTGCTGTTATTCACAGCGACATTCATGTACGCGCAAGAAGTCCTCAAAGGAACTGTAAAAGAAGAGCTGACGGGAGACCCGATGCCTGGCGTTACAGTTTTTGAGAAGGGAACTTCCAACGGTACAATCACGGACCCGGAGGGTAAGTACGAAATCAAAGTCAAGGACGCCCAAACGACCTTGGTTTTCAGGTATGTCGGCTACGCCACCACGGAATTGCCCGGCGGAGGTGACATCAGCCTGAAAGAAGATGTTTTGATGCTGGATGAGGTCGTTGTAACGGCTCTCGGCATCAAAAGCGACAAAAAAGCGTTGGGCTACTCGGTACAGACTGTGGGTGGTGACGCCCTCACCGGTTCCGGCGAAAGCAACATGATCAATGGTCTGAATGCGAAAGTCGCAGGCGTACAGGTGATCAGCTCGGGAGGCTCGCCAGGTGCTGCCTCGTTCATTCGCATCCGGGGATCGTCTTCCTTGACTGGCAACAACCAGCCATTGATTGTGATCGACGGTGTACCGATGGACAACAGCCAAAATCAGGGTGGCAACCCGGACAATGGGGACAACAACCTTCTTGAAGGTGTGAACCAGTCCAACCGTGCTGCCGACATCAACCCCAATGACGTGGAAAATGTCACGGTGTTGAAAGGTCCAGCTGCAGCAGCGCTTTACGGTATCCAAGCCGCCAACGGTGCGATCTTGATCACCACCAAAAAAGGCTCCAATACGAAAGGAAAAGGCGTCGCCGTTTCTTTCAATACGAGCATGGCTTGGGACAAAGTCAACAAGTTGCCAGAAAACCAAACGCGGTTCAGCCAAGGCTTTTTGGGTCAATACCAAGGTCCTGAATCTGGGCGTTCGCATAGCTGGGGCGCTGCAATTGACACCTTGTCTTGGGATAACAATTCTCCAGATCCCAATAATCCCTACATCTATGATAACCACGGAGCCATCGTCAGCTCCAATGATCCGAGTGCCCGAGAAGCGGTTACACCTTATGATAATTACCGGAACTTTTTCCAGACTGGTTTGACGACGGACAACTCGCTTTCTCTTTCAGGTGGCAATGCTGGAACGACCTACCGTTTCTCGATTGGAAATACCAATACGAAAGGTATCGTACCCTTGAGCTCCTGGGGACGGACTACGGCCAAGTTTGCGGGCGAATCGCAATTGACGAGTCGCCTGCGTACTGCTGCCTCTGTTGGCTATTCCAATTCGGGTGGTCGCAGGGTTCAAATGGGATCCAATACCTCCGGTTTGATGCTGGGCTTGCTTCGCACACCAATTACATTTGACAACTCCAATGGCGTCACCGATCCAAAAGACGAAGCAGCTTATATCTTCACCGATGGTACACAGCGCAACTACCGTGGTGGTGGCGGCTACGACAACCCTTACTGGACGATCAACAAGAATCCCTATACCGATGAGGTAAACAGGATTTATGGATTTACCAGCGTATCGTATGACGTCACCAATTGGTTGAATGTCTTCTACCGCGTGGGTACTGATACCTACAGTGACGAACGACAGCAAGTGTTGGCGTTGGGGTCAAATACTGCGCCAGCAGGTCGCATATATTACGAGAAGCACAATTACCGCCACATCAACAGTGACTTGTGGGTGACTGCACAACGCGACTTTACCGAGAAACTCTCTGGTTCGTTGCTGGTTGGTAATAACCTGTTTTCCAAGTCTTACAGCAAAATCTACACCCAAGGTGACGGTTTTGTGGTTCCTGACTTCAACCATATTTCGAATGCTTCGAGCACGTTTTCCCGTTACGTCTACGACGCCAAGAGGACTGCCGCTATTTTTGGAGAAGCCAAACTCTCCTACGACGACTGGATTTTCTTGGACTTGACCGGTCGTAACGAATGGTCGAGCACACTGCCCACCGCGAACAACTCCTTCTTCTACCCTTCTGCCAACTTGGGCGTTGTGGTGACGGAGGCTTTGGGAATGACCGAAAACAAGATTCTTCCTTATGGAAAAATCCGTTTGTCGTACGCTTCCGTGGGCCACGATGCACCATCTTATGCATTAGGCAAGTATTTCAGCGGAACGTTTGTCGGCGACGGATGGACATCAGGTGTCAACTTCCCTTATAACGGTGTTGCTGGCTTCTCCGTGGATGACGTATTGGGATCCAATGCATTGCGTCCAGAAAAGAACAACACGATCGAAATCGGCACTGACCTGCGTTTCATCAAAAACCGCATCGGTGTTGACTTTACATTCTACCGGTCACGTGCAGTTGATCAGATTCTGGCCATTCCTGTGGCAGGTTCATCGGGCTACACCAATCAGTTTATGAACGCCGGGACAGTGAGCAACACGGGTTTTGAAATCACGTTGAATGCAACCCCTGTGAAGAGCAAAGACTTCCGTTGGGATTTGCAGGTGAACTTCACCCGCAACAAGAACATGGTTGTTTCCTTGCCTGAAGGCATCGACAACATCTTCTTGGGTGGATTTGAAGGCTCTTCCGTACGCAACGTTGCAGGTCAGCCTTATGGCCAAATCTACGGTGGCACCTTCCTCCGCGATGCCAACGGCAACCTCGTCATCGAAAGCGACAGCACCTCTGCATTCTACGGCTTCCCCATCGAATCCGGCAAAGAAGAGGCAATCGGCAACCCCAATCCAGACTTCCTTTGCGGTTTCTCCAACACGCTTACATGGAAGGGCATCAGCCTGAACATCTTGTTTGACTTCCGCAAAGGTGGCCAAATGTGGAACGGTACCATCGGTGCTTTGGCCAATTTCGGTATGTCTAAAGTTACGGAAGACCGCGATGTGGACTATACCTTCGAAGGCGTGAAAGGCACTTTGGACGGCGACGGCAACCTCGTGTTGCAGGACGAAAACGGCAACGCTGGAACAGTAACCAACGACGTCGTGGTCAACCGCAACCAGCAATGGTATCTGACCAATGGTGGTGGTTTTGGCAACGTTGCAGAGCAATTTATCCAGGAGACTTCTTGGATCCGTTTGCGCGAAGTGAGCCTGAGCTACTCCTTGCCAACCAAGTTGTTGGAAAAAACACCCATCGCTGGGTTGAATGTCGGCATTTCCGGTCGTAACCTGTTGTTGATCACACCTTATGAAGGCATCGATCCAGAAACCAACCTGATGGGTTCTGTCAATGCACAAGGTTTGGACTACTTCAATATGCCAAATACCCGTTCGATCTCTGCGCGCCTTGGTATCAACTTCTAAGCTGAAAACGTCATGAAAAAACTAAGATATTTACCTCTCGTTGCAGTGCTTGGATTGGCCAGCCTGACTTCCTGCGAGAAATACTTTGGAGACGTCAACGTCGACCCGACGCGCCCAACTGACGTGACTCCCACCGTGTTGCTTCCAAGCGCACAGGTGGAATATGCCTACGGAATGGCTGGAGATATCTCCCGCTTCACCTCCTTGCTCACCAATCAGATTTACGGCGCAGACCGTCAGTTTGCCACCTATCAGGTCTATTCGATCACAGAAACCGACACCGACAACTGGTGGCAGTTCAACCACTACGGTGGTGCGATGTTTGACCTGAAAAATCTGATCGACAATGCGAATGCCGCAAAGCAGCCACACTATGCCGGTATCGGCAAAATCCTCATGGCCTACGGTTTGATGACAGCTACCGACTTGGTGGGTGACATTCCTTATTCCGAAGCCTTCCAGGGTTTGGACAACTTGACACCGACGTATGATACGCAAGCTGCGATCTACGACTCGATCCAATCTTTGTTGGTACAAGGCAAGGCACTGTTGGTGGACCCGACATTTGCCGTGACCGAACCTGGTGCGGAAGACTTGGTCTATGGTGGTGATTTGGCCCAATGGGACAAGTTTGCCAACGTGCTGAGCGCACGTGCCTACCTGCACTTGGGCAAAAAGGATCCGAGCAAGTATGCGAATGTTCTGACTGCTTTGGGTACGGAAGGCGTAGAGAGCTTCGGTTCCTCCGCAGACGACGGTGTCATGTACTTCGGTGCAGAATACACTGCCTCCGCGCCTTGGTTCCAATACAACGATCAGCGTGCAGACATCTTGTTTGAAGGCTTCCTTCTGGACACGATGACCGCATTGAACGATCCACGTTTGGCTTCCTACTACGATAGCGACGGCTGGTTGGGCGAATATTTCACCAAGCCTGATGCCGCCTACTTCTTTGTTTCGTACATGGAGCAGCAGTTCATCGAAGCGGAGGCTGCATTTCAGACGGGTGATGCTCCACGCGCCTTGACAGCGTACAACGATGGCATCAATGCTTCCCTCAGCCGCCATGGCGTGGTTGCCGACTCGGCCTTCACCGTGGATGTCTTGAGCGAAACGACCAGCTCCTTGACCTTGGAAATGATCATGGTACAGAAATACATTGCGATGTACCTGGATCCTGAAGTCTTTACGGACTGGCGCCGCACCGGATTTCCGGTGTTGATTCCTAGCGCTGGCAACGTCACGGGCGATGTGATCCCACGTCGTTTGCCTTATCCACAATCAGAGCGCCTCTTCAATGGCACCAATTGTGCCGAATGTGGCGTCTCCATCACCAGCAAAGTCTGGTGGGATCAATGATCCTTGGGATGAAATTTGAATGAATTCGCATCAGCCCCGATCGTTTGGTCGGGGCTGATTGTTTTCAAGAAGGCCATTTCGTGATCGATTCATTCACCAAAATTTCCCTAAATTGCCTTGCGTTTGTAATCGAATGCTGCGGAATTCTTGCGTTACCTCGTCTTGTATCTGGCTATGTTTTCCATGCTCGCGGTTTCCTGCAGGGCACCAAAGGTTGCGGCTGTAGTGCCAACGCCCTCGCATTCTGGAGCCCAAACGCAACCATCTGTCCCATCCTTACCTGCCAATCGAACCAAAGCCGAGGCCATCGCTGCAGGACTCGATTTCCTGAACAAGTCCCGCTGGGAATGGGACATTGTCTATCTCTACAGCTATTTACAACCCAAATTCGGATGGGCCGATTTGCCGATGCAGGCACAGAACAAAGCTATGTCAGACAGCCTGCGCCGGATTGGTGATCCACCTGCCTTGCGAATCCTTGAACAAATGAACTTGTTTCAGCGGTTGATTGATCCGGCATTTCGGATAGAAAGAGATAGGCTGCAAAATGCTGAGGAAGAGGATGTTTTCACTTTGGTAGCGTTGTACTGCGATGTACTGAAACCTGATTCGGCTACATATTTTCCGGTTTTGAGACGAGAAATGGCAGCAGGTGACTACCGGCTTACCCATGCTTTGTTGGCCTGCAATTGGCTGGAGGAACAAGGTTGCTTCACTGTTGCAGATTTAGGAACGCTCAAACGGGAACTGGTGCAGCGTAATGCAGAACTTGCAAAGCGCATTCCCGAATGGATCGATTTGCGCATCGAAGCTGCAGCCTTGTTGGCAGCTGCTGGCGCGACAACCCCGGAGGAGTGGGTCTCCGAATTGATAGCAGCACAACAACCCGATGGCGGCTGGCGGAAGGACAGGTACCAATCTGTCAGCGGTGCGCATCCGACGATTCTTGCACTTTGGTTATTGTGTGAAAAAGACTAGTGTTCAGTATTCTGGATTGGTTCTGGTTACTTCTTACAATTTGTCAACATACAGCCTGTGGTTCTACTGAAAAATCAGGCCTTACTGAAAGTTATAGGCTCATTTTGAGGAAATCTCACCAATCCTTGAAAGGTCGAAAATTTGCAGTGTCTTAGAAAATCATTAACTTCATACCTCGTAGGTAATCATGTAAGTTTAATTGATTGAACCATGTTGAATTTTCGTGTCTTCAAGAAGCTTCTTTTGTTGGCTGTTTTTTGCTTGCCATTGGTGTTGGCGGCCCAAAGCAATGGCTCTTTGCAACGTGTCACATTGACGAGCATCACCTTGCTCATGGACAGTGCCCGCACGCCTGCCGACTATGAACTGATTCGCCAAGAAATCACCAAACACCCTGAGGTTAAAGACTTTGATATCAAAGCCAAAGACTGCAACTTCACGATCGACAACAGCAACAACACGTTGGACGTGATTTTCAGCGACTTGGCACAACGCGGCCAACCCGCCCGTATCTATATGATGGAAGCCAACCAAACTTTTACCCGCGTTCCAGAGGAGAGCTGCCTGAAAAGCAAGGAGCCCGAGGTAAAAGAAAAGGATGTTAGAAAGCCGGGCGCCGATCCAAAGGGAGATCGTTAAGGCATTTCATTCTCTCCTTTCACGCTTCATTCTCCCATTATGCAAAGAATTTACCCATCTCCTTATCGTTTGCTCGTAGGTGCTTTCTTCTTGGCGGTTGGAATACTGCCAAAAGTGGTATCAGGGCAAGCCACCGTCACGGTGACGGTTAATTCAGGATCTTGTAGCACGACGTGCACCGATGGCTTCATCGGGGGTTCTCCGGATCCTCAATGGCGCGTCAATGTCGAAAATCAAGGTTGGACCACATATCCTTCCTCAGGCATCTGCTTCGTCAATCCACCAAGGGTTGAATACACCAGTCCGACCTATATTTGTTCCCTCCCATCGACCTTGCAGGTCTGTTTTCGAGCCTTTGAGGACGATGGCGCGTCTTGCATTGTGAGCGAGGCATGCCTTACACAGACCTGCCAAAACTATACGATTCCGGCTCCAGGAAATAGCACCAATCATACCCTGACAATCGGGGCAGGTTCCAGTACCGGCAACGTCAATTTCACGATTACCACATCGGGGTCCATCATCGCCGCACCGGCCAACAACGACATTTGCAATGCGACCCCAATGACTTTGGGCACGACCTACACTGGAAACAACACTTGTGCGACTGTGCAGCCCCTTGAAGTAGACCCATCGTCTGGTTCGATTTCGCCTTCGAATACAGTGTGGCATAGCTTTGTGGCACCTGCTTCTGGTCACGTCATCGTGACAACCGACTTTGGTGGAACGAACTTTGACACGGAAATTGCCATTTACCGCGCCAATGCCTCGCCTTGCCCGGGTTCAATTTGGGGAAACCTCACCGAGGTTGGCAGCAACGACGACATCACGGTACTTTTCAACTTGGATTCTGAGGTAGAGCTAGAGTGTTTGACTCCCGGCATGACATATTATGTGCAGGTGGACGGCAACAGCGCTGGAGATTTTGGCCAATACCAGATTCGCACATCTTCTGTGGGGCCGCCGATTTCAACCAACAACAACCTTTGCAACCAGATTCCATTGACACTGGGCACGACCTACAATGGAAACAACGAATGTGCCAATACCCAGCCTGGCGAGCCGAGCGGCTCTTGCATGTCTGCCTCCAATACGGTCTGGCACAGCTTTGTAGCCCCTCCGTCCGGTCATGTCACCGTAAGCACTGACCTTGGCACCACCAACTTTGATACCGAGGTTTCAGTTTACGCCGCATCTGGAAATCCCTGCCCTGCTACGAATTTCGGGATGTTGAGCGCCGTGGGTTGCAACGATGACATTACCCTACTGTTCAACTTGAATTCGCTGGTTGATGTCGAATGCCTTACCCCTGGTGCTACCTATTATGTGCAGGTGGATGGCAATACCGCTGGCGACCATGGCAACTATTCGATTTTGGTCAGTGCTGTTGGCCCCCCGCTACCTACGCACAACGCCATTTGCAACGCAATTCCATTGACATTGGGTGTGACAGGAACTTACAACAACAACTGTGCAACGGTTGAAGTTGGAGAAGTGGACGCCGCATCCGGTATTATTTCTCCTTCGAATACTGTTTGGCATACCTTTATTGCGCCTGCTTCGGGACATGTCATTGTGACGACCGACTTTGCTGGTACCCAATTCGACACAGAAATTGCTGTTTACCGTGCAAACGCCGCTGTCTGTCCTGGACCCGTTTGGGGAAATTTGACCGAAGTAGGCAGCAACGACGACCGTATTTTGGTATTCGATCTTGACTCAGAAGCAGATATCGAATGTTTGACCCCGGGTATGACTTATTATGTTCAGGTTGACGGCAACAGCGCTGGCGACTATGGACAATATCAAATTCGCGTGAGTGCGACAGGCCCGGTTCAAGCGAATAACGACCTCATTTGCAATGCATTAAATCTTGGAACTATCGGTTTGGCTGGCACAGCCAACAACAATAACATGAACAACCTTTGTGCGGGGATTTCGCCAGGAGAACCCAACTTCCCGGGTTGTGTGGTCGGCATTGATCAGACAATCTGGGTGACCTTTACCACGGGCGCATCGATGGGTTATGAATTCACGATTTCGGCATTGAATGACCCCTTGAACCTGGGCGACCAAATCGACCTTCAATTGGGTCTTTATACCAGCTCAAACGGTACTTGTACGGGTTCATTGACGGCGGTGGATTGCGACTATACACCTTTGTTCTTTGACGAAGACCTGATTGTGAAGTGCTTGCTTCCGAATACGACCTATTTTGTGCAGATCGATGGCTCTGCACTGAATGTCGAAGGGTTTATCGGGTTGACTGTCACGGACGATGGCATTCCCCGTGCCCCAAACAACCTGATGTGTACTGCAACCCCATTGGGCACGATTCCAACCTTGGGTCAAGTCTCCTTGCCCAATGAGAACAATTACTGCGGCGGCGTCGAACCGGGAGAACCCGTTCCACTTGCATTCGGATTGGATCAGACAGTCTGGTACACCTTCAAACCACCGGTAAGTGGGAGTGTCGAAATCGAATTGATCGACAACGGAACCGACTTCATCGACTTGCAACTTGCCGTTTGGCATAGTACGACCAATACTTGCACCGGCTTTTTCACAGAGGAAGAAAGCTATGATGACCCGCTTTCAGCAAGTATTGACGGACCGCAGTCCATGCGTTTGAAATGTTTGGATACTTCGGCGACCTATTTCATACAGGTGGATGGCGCCTTCCTTCCGCTTCTGGATAACCACGTTGGGGATTTTCAGATCATCGTAAGGGACTACAACGTGACTGCGGCACCGCACGACAGCATCTGTAACCCGATTTTCCTGGGTAATCCGACGCTTGGACCGATCAGTGCCTTGAATCAGCACAACTTCTGCGCCGACAATATTTCGGAGCCGATTCCGACCTGTTTCGGTACCAACATGACAGTCTGGTATACTTTTATCGCGCCGCCTAGCGGCAGGGTAAATATCGATTTGCAAAGTGACCCGCTTAATACTGGGGATTACATTGACCTTCAAGTGGCTGTTTTTGCATTGGCAGGAGACGTTTGTACGGGGGCACCGACCGAAATGGGTTGTGATTACAATGACCTTTTGGAGTTTCCGCCATTGTCGCGCGACGAGGAAGTTGATGTCAATTGCTTGACGCCAGGACGGCTCTATTGGATCATGGTCGACGGATCAGATGACCCAGATGATGTTGACGGATTCTTTAACATCACGGTCACCCAGAATCCAGGACCGGGCCCTGTGCTCAATGACTCGATTTGTGATGCAATTTTCTTGGGCAACGTGCCACCTGTGGGCAATATTGTCAGCGCCGAATACAACAACTTCTGCGCAACGGTCGAGCCGGGCGAACCAACTCCGGGCATGTCCTTGATTCCATTCGGACTTGACCAGACGGTGTGGTACACCTTTACCGCTCCGACTACGGGAAACATGACGATTTCCGCGACCAATGACCCCTTCAATCGTCCAGACAACATTGATTTGCAGCTTGCGGTCTACGTCAGCGACAACAATACGTGTACAGGAAACTTCTCTGAAATCAACAGCGACTACGACCCTGGATTCTACAGCGAAGACCTTTCGCTCACTTGTCTTGAGCCGGGTCGCACGTATTGGTTGCAAGTGGATGGTGCTTTGTTGCCTCCTCCTCCCCTTCCAACTGTTCTTGTTGAGGGTTACTTCAACTTGACGCTCGAAGCCGATCCTGCGTTTGTGCCGATGCCAACCAACGACGACATCTGCAATTTTGTAAATCTTGGCGTTGTGCCTTCTGGCCTACCCACGGCTACGTTCAGCGGCAGCAATTACTGTGCTACCACTGAATCCGGCGAACCCAATGTGAACTCGTGTCCGCTTTCATTCCAATACACATGTGACGAGACCGTTTGGTTTACCTTCACAACCAACAACAACCCCGGCGCGATCACCATTGAATTGTTCAACCTCAACGGCATCGTTCCTTTCATCAATGTCTACGAAGCGAACACGTTCCCAAATTGTACGTTCAGCAATTTGACCTTCGTGGCTGACAGAACGGGAATTCCATTCAACAACGTGTCCCTTACGATTCCATGTCTGCCTCCGAATCGCACCTATTTCATTCAGGTGGATGGTGTGGATTTCATTGGCGACCAAGGTGCCTTTGACATTCGGGTGCTCGACAATGCTGTGCCACAGGTGGTTCCCACGAATGATGACATTTGCCAGGCGACCAACTTGGGATTGATTCCGCTCGGTGGAGCTTCTGCGGTGACTCCCGGAACAAATATTTGTTCCTCCGAGGAAACCAATGAGCCCAATGTGAGTGGATTGCTCGACCGTACGGATCCCCTCTATGACGAAACCGTATGGTACCGGTTCACGACAAGTGGTACTCCAGGTACCTTCAACGTCAATGTCACAGGCGTTACGGGTGGTTTGCAGACGGTTCTGCACGTCTATCGTGCGGATGCTCCGCCATCCTGCGCATTCGCAGACATCACGGAGTACGACAACTTGACAGCCGTGTTGCCCAACAACAGCTTGAACATGACCTTGGATTGTTTGGAGCCCAACACCACATATTATATCCAACTCGACGGGTTGGATGTGATTGGTGACGATGGCAACTTCAACATTCAAGTCACCGACAATGGTACCCCGCATTTGACGCCGCCCAACGACGACATTTGCAACCGCATCAGCCTTGGGGTTGTTCCGACAGGCGGCAACTCTGCCAACCTTGCCGGCCACAATTTCTGCGCAACAACTGAAGGTGGAGAACCCAACGTCAGCGGATGCTCGTATCTGAGCGACCCACTTTGTGACGAAACGGTTTGGTACACATTCACCACCGGCCCTACCCCAGGCCTCACGACGGTCAACGTCAACAATACCGTCGGGATCGATGCCACCATTTATGTCTACGCCATGAATGGCCCGGGCTGCAGCTTCATCAATCTCAATTTGTTGGAAGATGCGGACGATCTGTTTAGCACAAACGTTTCGGTTGACATTCCTTGCTTGCGTCCGAATACGACGTACTGGGTACAAATTGATGGTGTGGACATTCTCGGCGACGAGGCACGTTCAACATTTTTGTGGAGGACGATGGAACTGTCAACAGCTATCCGACCAATGATTCTATCTGCGATGCGACCAACTTTGGTGTGATTCCATTTGGAGGCGCCTCGGCGCTGACTCCCGGAAACAACTTCTGTGCGACCACCGAGCCCGGCGAACCCAATGTGGATGCTTGCCCTGTGGTGAGCAGCCTCACTTGTGACGAATCGGTTTGGTACACCTTCACGACGAGCGCATCCCCTGGTCAAATCACGGTGGCGATCACCAACGCGGTCGGCATCAACGCCAACATGAACATCTATTCAGTATCTCCTTCTGGTAGCTGCAATTTTGCCAACCTCACGCAGATTGCCTCCCGCGACGACCTGTTGAGCAACAACGTCAGCATCTCCATCCCATGTTTGCCTGGCAATACGCAGTACTATGTCCAAGTCGACGGCGTGGACATTTTGGGTGACAACGGTACTTTTGACATTCGGGTGAGTGACAATGGAACATTTGTTGGAGCTCCAGCCAATGATATGCTGTGCAACGCCGTGCCAATGGGAAATCCAAATGGCGGTGCTGTCGGTCCAACGGCGGGCAACAACAATTGTGCTACGCAACAAGCAGGTGAGCAAAACGTGAGCGGCGATGATGAAACGGTTTGGTACACATTCATAGCACCCGCTTCTGGCGCGGTGACAATCAACGTAAACAGCGTTTCCACGATCGATGCCAATTTCACCTTGTATCAGTCGACCGGGCCCTGCGGATTTGCCAACTTGATGCAGGTGGGCAGCAACCACGACAACTTGATCAGCTTCTCTGTAAGCCACACCGAGGAATGCTTGATTCCGGGAGCCACCTACTACATTCAGATTGACGGTGGTGACATTTTCGGGGATTATGGCAACTTCACAGTGACCGTCAGCGATGCGCACGTCGGTTATGTTGGTCCGAGCAATGATCCTTGTACAGGTGCCATTACCATTCCGATCGGAACGGAGCCATGCCAAGGTTCGGGACTTTGGAACGTTTACAACTACGGTAACCCGACCGTGTCGGTCAACAACGCCTTTACCCAAGGATGCGGGGCAAACTGCGGTGATACATGGTACACCTTTGTAATGCCGCCCTCAGGAACTGTCTTGTTGGAAGGCAATGACGAATACGGATTCTTGGGCTTGAACAATTCTCAGCAGACTGTTGCGGCCTATACGGGTCCTTGCAACAACCTGAGCCCGATCAATTGCGACCAAGGCGGGGTGTTTGACGATCCGCAGTATTACATCTCCGCTGCTCCGGGCACGGTGATCTACTTGCAAGTATTTGACGACGGCGGCGATGACTTCAATGAGCAGATGGCACTTTGTCTTACTGACCGTTGCGGCTCCGATGACTGTATGACGGCACAGCCGATGCAGACTGGTCTATGGTACTGCTGGGACACCGACGGCGCAAATGGGGAAACTTTCCCAGATCCAGGTTATGAAGAATGCGGAGACGGCACGGATCCTGGGCATTCGGTTTATTTCACCCATACCACCACCTGCCCGACATTTGTGGTCACTGTACAAGGAACCATTGGCGGCATTTGTTTGCTCGATGAACCCACGGACGGTATTTCGATCGCAATCTATGTCGACAACACGCCCTGTGATTGGAACCCACAGTCCATGTTGGATTGTGCCCAAACGGATGCTTGCCTTGGAACCACTTACTACTGGACGCAAGCTTATTCTCTGCCGGTTGGTACGCAGTTGATGATCCAAATCGACGGATTTGACTTTTCGGGTAACAACAATGGTCAGATTCGTATTGATTGTCCATTGCCGCTGCAATACTCCGATTTTACGGGTTATCGCGAAAACGAGGTGCATCAACTGCGTTGGACCACATCCGACCCTGCGGCACCTTTGGGAACTTTCAAAGTTGAACGCAGTTTGAACGGACGCGATTTTGCGGTGATTGGCAGTGTAGATGGCAACGACGTGGATCAATCCGGCGGTAGCTCCGGAGGAAGCAATACCAATTACTTCAACTACAAGTTCGCCGATCAGCAACCCGTTGCGGGGCACAACTACTACCGCATCCGTTTTGTGGATCCGAATGGTTTGGAAATCACTTCCGAGGTAATCGACCTTTATTTTGATGCGACACAAGCGGTTCAAATTATGGGGCTTTACCCAAATCCTGCAAGGGAATGGGTGACCTTGGAATCCTTTGTTTCCAAACCCGGCAACTACGAAATCAGCCTTACGGACATGTATGGCAAGGTCGTGCTGTCTGGTGACTACGCCTTGGATGCCGGCGTGAACAGTCAGCGCTTTGAGCTCGCGAATATCAGTGCAGGCATGTACGTGGTTCGCATCAAATCGCTGGATGGCCGTACGAGCGACCATCGGAAGTTCAGTAAGCAATAAGTCTTCCTACATTAAAGCAGCATCGCCGTTTACATCGTGGACGGCGATGCTGTTTTTATACATGGGTTCGTTGACGTAAACAGCCAAAAAATCTTCGAAATAAGTGTCATTCCCTCCCGATTCCTTCGGATGCAAGAATTGGACAATATTCGTCTCACTTGAATTACAGCTATAATTGCAGCTCCGAAAAATACAGAGGTCTATAAATCAAGATCTTGACGAATCCGTGATTTAAAATTTCCTGAAATCATTACAAATGGGGGCTCATGTAAGAATTGTCGGGGAACAAAGTGTGGCGACGATTGCCGAAAATCCTAATTTGACTTCGATGGCGAACATGAATTCGATCGCATGCGAATTGATGTGCTCCATTTTTCCTTTGTTCAAGAATCAAAATGATACGCGCTATGTTGAAAACGAAACTATCCATCCTCATTGTGCTAGGCATGATGCTGATCCCATGCCTGATGACAGCCAAAACGGTTCAATTCGAAAGAAAGCTGGCATCCGAGCAAACACTGGTGTTGGAAAACCCATCCGAACTTGATCAACAAACGTTGCGTCAGGTGCTCTTGATGGTAAAAGAACACCACCCGGAATATAACTACGGCACCTTGCGGTCCCGCTACGAGCAAGGCAGACTGGTGATCATCAAAACGGTTTCGCCTTCAACCGTGGATCTGTACACCGTGCTGATGGATGGCATTGAGATTTGCGTGTTGATGCCGATCTGATTGCAGGAATTCAACCTGCCCCTGACGGGCACGAAAGAATATCGGGATGGCCCGGATGTCAATGGTTGCCTTGAGAATGGGGTGGCCTGACATTCGGGCCCTCTGCTTTGATAAGAACAACATCCTTCATGGGGAAGAGCTTTGCGGCTTCGCGTTGCTTCGTCATGGCCATTGGAATTCCTTCCAATTTGGCATCCAGCCACGCCAACACGTTAAAAACCTGCGAGGCACGCTCTTCAAACGGATCCTTCATGATCTCGATAATGTCGGAGCGGAATTCTCGCATGATTTCGAAATCAGCGGAACCATCGTTTGCAGCAATAATGTCCTTGAAAAAGCGTAGAAACCGCCGCTCATAATGATGCATGCGCTCCTGCTTATAAATGTAGCGATAAGCAGATTTGAGGTGGTATTCGATGAGATCGAGGTTGCCGAGCTCGTAGTGAATCAGCAAATTGATCAGGCGCATTCCTGCTTGCAGGTCCGTACGCAGGTTGGTGCGCGGATGATTCAGGAACTTATTGGTCCAATACAATGCCCTTGAATAATCTCCCTGCACCACGAAATAGTCGGCTTGGATATAGCTTGCAAGCAAGCGGTTCCCCACAGCAAGGTCATTTTCCAAGGCCTCCAATTCGGCGGCAAATTCATTCAGGAATTCAGGGGAAGCCTTTTCTCCCACCCCAACGATCAACCCCATCGAATAGAGGTAATACTTCTCAAATCTGGAGACCCGTTCCTGCGGCGTCGAAACTTTCACTTCACGCAAGCGGGCTAGCAAGGGCAATGCCGTTTGGTGTCCATGTACGAAAATGACATGGTGAGCATACGAAGCAAATTGCTTCATGTACTGAAGCTTGGATTCCTCCAGCAATACCGGGGCAGCTTCGAAAATCGCCAAGGCACGCGCACTTGCATCCATGGCCGATTCATGGTCCCCTTTATAATAAGCAAGCCGTCGGTGGATCTCGTGAAAGTAAATGCGGGCACGATTGGACAACGCATTGGACTCCGCACTCAGAATCGGGGCATCCAGCACTTGGTCTGCGACCGATTGTTCATCCTCCTTGCGTGCGATATGTCTTGTGGCCAACAAAAGATAGGTCTGATTGTCGAGCAACCGGTAGGCCATGAGGTTGGAAATCTTATCCACGGTGACCTTCACCGCGAATTCATTCTCTCGCAACGCCTCCGGCAAAATCTTGATATTCTCTGTAATTTTCAGGATTTCCACTTCCATGTAGAGGAGCTTCAATAGTTCCTCAAACTTCTCCTGGGCGGAAGCAGATTCCTTGGCCTTGTTCAGCAACTTTTTTGCCTGGAAAAACAGATTCTTCTCCAGCAAAACACGCACCTGAAGCGTGATGGAGGACATTTCCGCATCAAAACCTTTGTGGAAATACGCCAACGAATTCAGAATCGCATTGTAGAGGTAGTTTTTGTGGTAGGCAAACTGCTTTTCAAATTTAGGATCAAGCTTGAATTTCTTCAGGATCTTGGGCTCGTCGTACTCCTCCAAACCCTCGATGACATCAAAGAGTTGGATATACTTCTTGTCACCTGAAGTAAGTTGAGCCAAAATGTGAAAATTGCGCTTCTCTCCTCTCGTTAGAGATTTGATCAGTTGAAAAAGTGCGTCTTGCCTTTTCATTTTGATAGTAGCCAACTACCATTCCCCAGCATAGGAAACGGACATCGGTTGAAAGAAAATTTTGAAACACCCACAACGGCCAAACCGTGGCCAAAACCACCAACTGTCAATCAATTTGACAATTCATTGAACCAAGGTAGAGATTTGCCAAATCAAAGTCAAGCGCGACCCGTGGAGCAATCGGCTATGTATTTGTCAAAAGGCTTCCGTTCTTCCTTAGACGAATCGAAGTCAATCGAGTGGTACAAGAACTTGTACATTCTTCAAAACAAAATGATTATCAGTCGATTAAGGGAAATGCATTCGTAGAGAATTGGCCTCATTCAAACGGATTATCCCGAAAATCTGATCGGAATCAGTGTACGATGCCTGCAACAAATACGGTTATTCATTACGAATATTTCAAATTTAATAAATTGATTTACAGCAATTTATCTATGAAAATCGCCATTTCACAGATTCTTTACACCAAATAATCAACAAAATTGAAATTGAAGATTCTTGTGAACGGTATTAGCTTCGAATCAGGTTAAACACCTAAATAGCTTTACGGGTAAATATAGCGCGTTCTTTCAATGAAATCAGACAGGTTGAGGTCTAACTTTCAACCTGTTTTTTTGTGCTCAACGTTCGACAGGTGCCTCCCTCGTAAATGCCCATTCTTGCTCATTGGAAAGCGCGGCATTAAAGCGGTAACCCCAAATCTCCGTGGATTGGAGCGATTCCGGCGAATTCAATCGATTGGCGATCACCCAAGCTGCCATTTTGCCCCGCGCCCACTTTGCCCAGAAGCTCACCACCTTGTAGTCCTTGCCCTTGCGATCCAGAAAAACCGGCGTGACCAACTGTCCCTTCAATTTCTTGGTCTGCACCGAGCCAAAGTATTCCTGGGATGCCAGATTCAACAAGAAGGGCGAACCGGACGCTGCAATCGCCTCGTTCAGGTGATCCGTAATTTTGCTACCCCAAAAATCATAGAGATTCTTCGTGCGACCGACTTTCAGCCTGGTCCCCATTTCCAAGCGATGGGGCTGAATCCGATCCAGCGGCCGCAAAGCCCCATACAAGCCAGATAGGATACGAAGATGGTCCTGGGCAAATTCAAAGTCCTGATCTTCGAATGTTGTCGCCTCCATTCCTTGGTACACGTCTCCGTCGAAGGCAAGAATGGCCTGTTTGCTCCCGGTAATTCCCAAACCCGCCTCCCATTTCAGGTACCGGCCAACATTCAAATCGGCCAGATTCGCAGAAATGTCCATGAGCTCCATCAAACGCTTGGGAGAATAGGTCCGCAACTTGTGAATCAACTTTTCCGAGAATTCCGTGTAAAGCGGTTCCGTAGACAACTTGGTACAAGCTTCTGTTTCAAAATCGACTGACTTGGCAGGAGAAATTACTGTGACCATTTCAATGCTTTTCGCAAAACTAATGCGGCCACCGCTCAACACAAAGGCTGGATTCCCACATTCGGAGAACCCAGCCTTGCGTTGAAAATCTAGTCCTATTGCGTGACCAGCGCCTGCGAAACCTGGGCGTAGTGGCTCAAACGCATGGTATAGCTACCGGTTCCGGCACTCAAACCACGCAAACTTGCCACGTAGCCAAACATTTCGCTCAGCGGAACGGTCGCCGAAATCGCTTGACCTTGCACAGTCGCCTCGAGCCCCGTGATGCGACCACGACGACGGTTGAGATCGCCGATCACCGCACCCGTGTAGGCCTCCGGACAAAGTGCATCGACCTGCATCACAGGTTCCATCGTCACCGGAGAAGCTTGTGCACAGGCAGCGAGAATCGCCGAGACGGCACAGATTTCGAATGCATTCGCGTCCGAATCTTCCCGGTGGATCGACCCGTCGACGAGGCGCACATGCACGCCATCAATCGGATTGCCATCGGCCAAACCGCGTTTGAGACCGTTGCGCAGCCCTTTTTCAATCGCTGGTACAAATTGCCCGGGAATCGCACCACCGACGATGCCATTCTCAAAGACAAAACCTGTCCCCGACTCCATCGGACTGACCTCGATCACCATTTCGGCGAATTGGCCTTTGCCACCGTTTTGCTTTTGAAGCTTTTCGCGGTGCCGGACCGTACGCGTAACGGCTGTGCGGTAAGAAACAGCAGGTCGACCCGTGCGAATCTCCAAACCGTAGTCGTCTTGAAGGCGGTCTACGACGACCTCGAGATGCAACTCGCCAAGGCCCGAGATCACCAATTGCCCGGAATCGGAATCCGTGCGGTAATGAAGGGCCGGATCCTCGGCAGTGAGCTGACTCAGGGCAAGAGAAAGCTTGCTTTCCAAGCCTTTGCCCACCAATTCGATGGCGACATCGATCACTGGGGCCGGGAACTCGATCGCTTCCAACACAATGGGTGCTTTAGGATCACAAAGCGTATCGCCGCTGAGCATCTCCTTGAACCCTGTGATGGCCACGATGTCCCCTGCCCGCGCCTCCGAAAGCTCCTCGCGCTGCGCGCCTTGCATTCGGAAGATGCGCGCAATGCGCTCGGTCGTACCCGTCCGCGGACAGAACACGCCTTCGCCAGCCCGCAACACGCCACTGCGCACACGCAGGAAGCCTGCGCGGCCCGCAAACCGATCCGTAAGTGTCTTGAAAACAAGACCGGAGAAATTTGCATCCTCGCTGTGGAATTGACCTTCATCCGGAGATGGAAGATACTGCGCCACAGCATCGAGCAGCGGTTGTACACCGATATTTCGGTATGCAGCGCCCGTGAGGACCGGAACCATCTTGCCCGCCAAGGTTGCCCTTCGAATCGCATTTCGCACGACTTCGGCATCGACAAACGAAGATTCCGAAAGATATGTCTCCAGAAATTCGTCGTCGACTTCCGCCAAGCGCTCGAGCAATTCCGCGCCCGCTGCCGCGATTTCGGGAAGCATGCTATGCGGCAAGGATCGAATGACAGGCTGCTTCTCTCCTTCTGCCCAATACAGCGCCTGCTCTTCCACGAGGTCGATGACGCCGCAGAAGCGGTCGCCTTCAAACCAAGGAAGCTGCAAAGGCACAGCATTGGCACCGAGAATCGAGCGCAACTGACCTACGACGCGCGAAAAGTCGGCTCCGGGACGGTCCATCTTGTTGACGAAGGCCACACGGGGCAGACCAAACTTGCTCGCTTGGCCCCACACGGTTCGGGACTGCGTTTCGACACCGGCCACACCACAATAAAGGGCAAGCACGCCGTCAAGGACACGCAGCGAGCGCTTCGACTTCGCCGTTGAAGTCAATGTGGCCGGGGGTATCGATCAAATTGATCTGATAGGATTGCCCTTGCCAACTCCAATGCGTTGTCACAGCAGCACTTTGGATCGTGATGCCACGTTTTCGCTCGGCACTTGTGTAGTCGGTGGTCGTATTGCCATCGTCCACACTGCCTACTTTGTGACTTCGGCCGGATGCAAAAAGGATATTTTCGGTGACAGTGGTTTTACCGGCATCGATATGGGCCATGATGCCCAAATTGCGCATGAAAGCAAGATCTTTGCGTTTCATAAAATTCTAAGCTTAAAGTGTTTATCCGAATTAATTTGAACCAAGCCTTTCGCTGGACAATCTATTCAAACTGCTGCTGAATGCCAAAATGGATTCGCTGCAATCAACGAAGGTCAAAAGCGAATGAAGTTGGCGCCTGAATTTTGGCTTGCAATTCAGGCTTTACAATATTGCCGGATTGTGGCTTCCCAAAATGGCACGGTGACCGAGGGTAAGGCTACCCTGGCAGTTGCAATTCAAATATGGGGTTACAAACGTTGCCACGACTTTATGGAATTTGCTGCGAATGTACGAGATTCCTGAATTCCGGGTTGCCTTACTGGCTGAATTGCCAATCTGCGCGACTGATTGGATCGATTATGCATTTAAGCGGAAAGCCGCCCCGGGCGGGACGGCTTTCGCAACAAAGTTCTATACATCAAAAATTCAAAAGTTGGTGTGCATCAATTTTCTCACCATATCGCCTTTGGCGGTATGGATTTTGAGAAGATAGATGCCGGCTGGCAATGAACCCGGCTCCAAACGGATAGGGTTGCTTCCTTGCGCATAAACCTCATTGGCATAGACAATCCTGCCTTTGATGTCGACGAGGTGCACAACAAACTTGCCGTAAGTTGAAATTGTTGGCTTCAATTGGATATAATCACCAAATGGATTGGGACCAACCGTAAACGGGTCACGTTCGATTGCGCCCGCGACGCTGATGACAAGGCTCACGGTAACATTGGCTGTGGTTGAACAGCCAAGGCTATCCGTCACAGTCACGCTGTAGGTGCCGGCAGCGAGGTTGGTGATGGTGGAGGTGGTTTCACCATTGCTCCATAAGTAGGAATATCCGCCGTTTCCTCCTGCGGGCGTTACGGTTGCAGATCCATCATTGCCTGCCATTTCCGGGGTGCTAGCAACGGTAGTTGTGAGCAAGGCGGGCTCCTCGACAACCACAACTTGACTAAGTACACAACCATCGGAGGACGTTACAGTGACACTGTAGCTGCCTGCGGATAAACCACTGAGATCTTCCGTGCTAGCGCCTGTACTCCACTGATAGGTGAAGGGGGCTTGGCCGCCTGCGATTGTCAAATCAATCGCCCCATCTTGGTCGCCATTGCAGGTCGGATCGGTTACGGAAGTGGTACCACTAGGTGCTCCGATATTGGAAACTCCTGTCGAGCCGATCATTTGACAACCATTGGCATCGGTCACGGTGACATCGTAACTACCAGCGTTTAATCCTGTTGTTGTTGCAGAAGTCGCGGAACTGCTCCAAAGAAAAGTGTAGGGACCGACGCCGCCCGTGGGCGATACGGTTGCGCTTCCGTTGGATTGTCCGCAGTTGGCGGATTGGCTGGTGAATGCGAGACTGATTTGGCTGGGTTCATTCACGGTATAGGTAGCGGTCGACGTGCAGCCATTGATGTCGGTCACGGTTACCGTATATCCGCCGGCAGTGAGTCCGGAAATATCTTCTACCGTGGCCCCGTTGCTCCATGCAAAAGTAAATGGTGCTGCGCCCGTTGGGGATAGGTTGATGGACCCGTCATTGCCCGCAAAGCATGAAGTCGAATTTGGCAATGAGCCGAGCGTCGGGGCTGCATTCACGACGATGTGATTCGGGAGAATCAGGGTATCTGATCCGGAAACATTGGAAACGATCAATGTCACGTCATAGGAACCTGGTGCTGCGTACAAAACATTGGGATTGGCAATGTTGGACGTACTTGGCACCCCTCCGGGAAAGAACCAAGCATAGCTGCTCGGGGAATTGGTACTTTGATCAGCAAAAACAACGGAAGTGGCTTCGCAGATATTGGTATCCGTCGTCGTGAAGAAAGCGATCGGCGCCGGCGGAGGTGTAGCGGTAATCGTGAAAGTTGTGCTATAGACCTTGTCTCCCGTGTCGCTGTTGTTGTCATTGGCGGCTAAACCGACAAGGAAAAACGTGATGGGACCGATATCGGTCGCAGGAGCTGTCCAGGTGAAGGACCAATTCTGCGTTCCATTCGCAGCACGATGGGAGACATACTTCCGCAGGAAACCCGTCACAGTTCCGGTTTGTGATGTCGTATTGGTTGCATTGGTCACCGTGAATGTGCCAACGGTAGCCCCAACGCCTCCTGCCAATGCCGTGATTTGAAATCCGAATTGAACTTTGGTTGGATCGATCGTGGAAACTTGAATGGTATATTGCTGACCGGGAACGTATTGCGTTTCATTATTGCCAAAAACCATGGATACTGAACCGGTTCCAGCGGTTCCACCGTGGCATTGGATACACTTATTTTCGTTAGGAGCTCCAGTCTTGGAAGCGACCGGGCTGTTGGAGTTGCCGATCACTACCTTCATCCCTACGAGAAGCATCAAAAAACCCACACCCAAGGCCCCTGCTTTATACAAGGCACGCGAATTACCCATACTATTACCTATTCGATATTCAATACAACTTCCGAGAACGTATCCCTCATGCAATTCGGGATACTATCCTTTTAAACGTCGAGCCGCTGTAATTGTTATCATTTCCAGCGAATGACCTCCATGCAAAGATATGGAAATTCGCGGAAATACATGTAGCTACAATAAATATATAAATGATTGAAATACAGATATTTGAAAACTTTTCGAACCAACATATTTAAGGTTCCATTGCAACTGCAAAAACTGTTTCTGAAGCATGGATTCGTTCTTGCCTACGAAGGGTAAACATGGCAAGCACTAGAATGAGCGGATCCATGACCATGCGGTACCTCCCATCGGCCCATACAGCGGAGGAGACCAAAAGCATCACGATCAATGCCCCAAAAACCAGCCCTTCTGCCCCAGCCCATTCCCTTCGTCTGATCACAGCAAGCGCCATGCCCGTCAAGATCAAGGCATTACAAATCAGCTGTAATCCCGCCGCGAGCATAGCCATTCCTGCCGAATGCGTCAATTCCATGGCCCAACCATAACCGAGCCCTTTGAACATTTGCCAAATGGTCCAGACTTCAAATCGAAACGCATCCCACGGGTGCTTTAGAAAAAAATCAACGGTCAGACCTGTCATTCCCGGGGCAAGCATTTCTGTTTCATGCGTTTGTTTGCCTTGAGGATAGCTTCTCAGATCCGTCAAAGGCATGTTTTGGGCCGAAACGCTATCGCCGGCCATGTAGAACGAATGTTCGTGAAGCTCCTTTCCCGTACGCCATGCCTCCAAACCACCGAGACGGCCGTGCAACATCCCCATTTCACCCATCGTGCTGAATGCTAACCGACCTGAAAGCTGCTGATTTCGCCACATCCACGGACCTACGAGCAAAATTGGAAGTATCAATGCAGCAAGCAATTGTGGCACCCTTTGTTGCTGAAGTCGAAAGCTTTTTACCATTGCCAACGGCGCTGCAATGACGAGCAATGGCAATGCAACAGGCCGCAAAAAACTGGCGATGCTGAGCATCGTCAAGGCGACGGTCAGCATCCCAAGGCCTGCACCCTTCCAAAATCTCAAATAGGCCCAAACCGCGACGAGCAAGCAAAAAACAAAAGGTACTTCGCTCAGAATATAGCTCGCAAAAATCACCGGATAGGGCTGCATCAGATAGAGCTTTGCGCCCGAAGCCGCGATTTTGGGGCCGTAGAGATCCAATCCAATTCGGTAAATCAGCCAGGCAGCGGCAAGCACCATCAAATGCTGCAGGAGCAAAATCCAAAAGGGTGACCTTCCCAGCAAAACCAGAAAAACGGGATATCCAGGCGTTCTTTGCAAGTCTTCAACAAGTGGTTCCGAAAAACTTTGGCTGAATTCGCCAGAAACCGTCAGATTTTCAGCAATCGTCAGATATTGAATGGAATCGTCGGTCAAGTAGGATCGTTGCACCAACGCTGCCGAAAAAAAATAGATGTGCATGGCTGCCACGAAGCAGGTCAAAACGGTGGTGCTCCACCCGTATTTTTTCCACGGCAATTGCATTCAACGGACTTGGAAGCAAGTTAGCAGCCATGCGCATACTTTCAAATGTCGGTGCGCGGAAAGCAACAATGGAAACGCTTCTATTTCAATGGCGAATCGGGCTCCTTGGCGAAATGGTTGTAAACCATTTTGTCCATGAATTTGGGGAACCACTTGTTCATGAATACAGTAAGCCTTCCTTGGCCGGTCAAGACAAGGGTACGCTTACGACGGGTGACAGCCCGGTAAATGTGCGCTGCGACCTCCTCTGCAGACATCAGCTTGTCTTCGTTGAGCGGTGTTTCAGATTGCTGTGAACCATCGCCTTTCAAGGCAACCTTGCGAATGTTGCTCTCTGTAAAGCCGGGACATGCCAACAGGACATGAACATTTTTCTTGAGCAGCTCGGTGCGCAGGGCCTCCAAAAATCCATGCATCGCAAATTTGGATGCACTATAACCCGTCCGGCCCGGCAAACCCCTGAAGCCGGCGATGGATGAAATCCCGACAATCGAACCTTGGTTCTTCACAATCTGATCGATCGCCGCCCGTGTACAATAAACTGTACCGAAGAAATTCACCTGCATGACCCGCTCGATCACCTCGACATCCAGGTCTTGAAACAAGGCGCGCATGGAAATTCCAGCATTGTTGATGAGGATGTCAACCTTCCCGTAGATCTTGAGGGTTTCCGATATAAATCTTTCACAATCTGACTGTTGCGTCACATCCAGACTTGCCCAGTTAGCGGTGCCGCCAGCCTTCCGGATCTCCTCTCCGACCTCTGCCAATTGTGCGATGCTGCGCGCTCCCAACATGACCCGACTGCCTTCCTTGGCAAACTTCAGCGCAAGCGCCCGGCCAATGCCACTTGATGCTCCGGTGATGAGTACAACTTTGTCTTTCACAACGATCCTTTTGATTCGGCTCAAAATTAGGCAAATGCCATCTCCAACAAAATTTTGAACAACAATCACCGCCCTAGCGGAAATCCTGGGCGTCGAATCCCTGTGAATCTTATTGCCATTCGCCCCAATTGCAGTAAATTCACCCTCGTAATGGCTGAAGCAGACTACAAAGGCAAATTGCTACGCTTGTTTCGGGAGATCATGCTCCTGACAAAGTCTCCGTTTGGGCTGAGCATCAATGACTTGGTCGAAAAGCTTGGAGTGACTTATCGCACGGTCTACCGCGACTTGGAATTGCTGGAGCAGGTTGGCTTTTTTCCGGAGGAAATTTCGAAGGGGAAATATGTGATCCGTGGACTCGACAGCGAAGTGCAGAAGTTTGAGAAAAACCTGCAATTCTCCGCCGAAGAAGCTGGAATTCTTGCGCAGGCGCTTGCCTCGATTCCCGAAAGCAATCCGATGAAAAAGGTGATTGCCGAGAAGATGTTGGCATTTTCGGGCATGGAGGATGTATTGAAGGTCATTGTCAAAAGTGACATCAGCCGCAACATGGAAAAGTTGGCGACGGCGATCCGTGAACGTCGGCAGGTGCGATTTCACAATTACCACAGTGCAAATTCGTCGAGCATCAAATCCAGGAGGGTTGAACCGTACGCGTTTTCCGCAGATGGTGTATTTGTGAAAGGTTTTGAGCATGGCCCAAACGTCACCAAGACCTACAAAATCGAGCGCATCGAAGAGGTTTCCTTGCTGGATGAAAACTGGAAGTTTGAGATTTTTCATGATACCGAAGTCAAGCCAGATATTTTCGGAATCAATGGTGGCGAATCGCAAACCGTGAAGTTGCGTTTGAGCATGCGCGCTGCGCACCTGCTACAGGAAGAATTTCCGCTGTCTGCACCACATATATATAAGGAGGATTACAAACACTACCTCTTTGAAGCCCATTGCAACAGCTTCATCGCCATTGGCAGGTTTATCTTGGGTTTGATCGATGAAATCGAGGTGCTGGAGCCGGCAGCTTTGATTGAGCATCTCAACGAACGAATCGCCAAAAGGCGGCTCTAGCCGACATTTCTTTAGAGGTCTTGCATTCGTTTTATTTCCCAAATCTGGGTGAAGGCAGTCCCATGTCTAAGATTTTGCGCAACGGTGTGGACGAATCCAATGCTTTGCGAATGAGAAATTCCCGGACAAAACTACCAAACGTAGCCTAAAGCCAAAATAAATTACAATCTTTTACTGATTCGCTTGACAAATGCCAAAATTCAAGGTATATTTGAATCATGATCACTAAGAAAATTTTCAAGTTTCTCAAAAAAGGATCCGAGTTTTTGACACGAGATGTCAAAAGCGGCCCTGAGATTTGAATTATTAAAAAAGCGAAAGACAATGGAAAAGAGATTCTACCCTACCCAGCCCTTGATCATCTGCACTTGCGGAAACCACTTGCTTGTGGCGCCAGGTTGCACCTGCGATGTATGTATGGGAGTTGCCGCCGAGCCTGCCGATGGGCAGACTGCCGGCAGCCAAGGAGAGCGTCGTGATCGCTTTGACATGAGTTATTTCGAAGCACTTGAGCGGATGTTTGAGAGCTTTGATTTCGCCGCCTGAGATGATTTTACAGCAATGATATATTTTTTCCATCCTACCCGTCCAACCGCCTAGTTCAGGCATATTACAGCAGCAGTTTTTGAAGAATGGCCCCTTTCTCCCCGGAAGGGGCATTCTTTTTTGCTTCGCACTTCGAAATGTCATTGCCAACAAACTGACTGCGATAGAAGCCCAACTGCTTGGAAACATCTGCCATATCAGCCAAAATCCTCAGTGATCCTTCCAGAAGACCCGACGGATCAGCGATTTTGGCTTCGATCACGTATATATTCTGTCGGCACTTCAATTTAAGCCAGAGTTTTTGACACGAGATGTCAAAAGCCGCATTGACCTTTGAATTATTAAAAGCAAAAGACAATGGAAAAGAGAATGTACGCTGCCTTGCCCCAGATCATCTGCACTTGCGGAAACCAATTGTTGGTCACACCCGGTTGTGCATGCGACGTTTGCATGGGGATTGCTGCCGATCCTTCCGAAATGCCGATTGTTGCCGCCTCCGAACGGAAAGATCAATATGACATGAGCTATTTTGAAGCCTTGGAGCGCATGTTTGAGAGCTTCGAATTCGCAGCCTGATCAAGAACCCCCTCGAATTATTGAATACGGGACCAACTCCCCACAACTATGAAAAGACAATGGCCCTTCCGACTGAGAAGGGCCATTCTATTTTCAGCAGAAACACGAATCGCGCTTATTCAGCCTCTTCCATTTCTGACTTGGTCATGATCACTTCCCAATTCCCTTTGTCGTCCTTGCCCAATTTGAGGACTTTTTCATCCTTTTTGCCTTCCTCGGTATAGTAGGCCTTGGCAAAATCTCCGTCTTCCTCCACGCGTTTGATCTCTTTCTTCACCTCCGACTTTTTGTCGTCGTCGAGTGCAGCCATCGATTTCTGATACTCCAGCATATCGCTGGTGCTTTGGGAACCGTAACGCATCGCAGCGTCGTAATTCCCGAATTCCAACGCTTTCATGAAAGCTTCAGCCGTTTGTTGGGCTGATTTACCTTCGCGGTAGGCCTCATATTTGATCGCGGGAACCACCTTTTCTTCCGAATCTGTGCCGTCCACCGCGTTGTCAGGTTCGTCGGTATCCGTTTTGGTGCCTCCTCCGAAATCCGTTTTACTCATCACGACGACCCATTTGCCTTCGTCTTCGCGCAATTGCAGCACTTTGCCTGTTTCATCCCCCTGATCATAGATCACCGTCGCATAATTCCCGTCTTCCTTGACATCCTTGATTTCAAACTCCTCCTTCATCGGATTTGCGCCGAGATTGGACATTTTCGACCATCGTCAAGTTTTGTGCGGTACCCTCTGAACAAAAGGTCTTGGCCTTTTCAAAATCGCCAAACTGCATGGCTTTCAAAAAGGCTTCGGCTGTCTCCTTGGGGCCTTTTTTCTGTGGATCGCTGCTGCAACCATTCAAAACGAGCACCAGCATTGGCAAAAGGAAAACGGCAAATTTGAGTCGTGCGTACATCACAAGAGGAATTGGGGTGAATCGAGGGCATCCAACGTTGAATACCAAGCACAAAAATAATGGAAACACAGAAAAAACGACCATGATCTTTGACATGAGATGTCAAAAAGCCCATGCTATTTTGGAGAAAAGAAGGTAGTCGTTCCCGCCCTCAAGGCTACGAACGTTCACCTTAAGTATCCTGAAGGAATCTAAATATTGTTTTGCTCGTTTCAAATGGTTCTGTTTTCAGCGGGTTCCCTTTTCGGGAGCCCGCATTTTTTTTCAAAACACTGCCTTCCGACATTCCCCTTAGCTGCCTTATCTTTGCACCTGAAAGACTATGAAATTTTCCGATCGCATCCGGCAGGGCACATTCACGATGATCTTTGGATTCTTCGTGTTTTATACCATTCGCTACATTGACTTTAATCCTTATCCCAAATGGCTTACTGAGCATCAGATGCAACAATGGCTCGGTGCGGGACTTGACGAATCCACCTTGCAAGATGGTGACTTGGTGTTGCGACATAGCAAAGGCTTTGTCAGCGACGCTATTTTGACGTTTCAGACACAGGATCCGCAGTATTCGCACAGCGGGATTGTCAAGAAAAAGGAAGGAAAAACCTATATCTACCATGCCACGGGCGGGGAAGAGAACGTCTCTCAAAAGATGAAATGTGATCCCATTGCGATCTACTGCCACCCGGCCGCCACTTACAAGTTCGGTGTTTTTCGTTGGGACCTCCCTGAAGATCAGCGCGCTAAATTCATGAAATCATTGGATCACTGGTACAAAACCGAAATGGAGTTTGACCTTGACTTTGACATGACTACCGATGACAAAATGTATTGCTCCGAAATGATCTACAAAGGCCTTGTAGACGCTACGGGAGACACCAATTACATAGCTTTGTCGCGCGTGATCGATAAACCCTACGTTGCAATTGACAACTTGTACCTGAACGCGCATTGCAAGCAGCTCTTTAAGTATGAGTATGAATAATTGAACGTTTTTGCCCTGTAATAAGGGTAAAAATGGAAGTAGCCGGCAAGAATGCCGAGATCAAAATCGGCTTTGGAACCAATAATTGAGAAAAACAGCATTCACGATCTCGTTATTATCAGTTGATCAACAACCAACTAACCTTTTCCTGGAAAAAACCTTTGCCTTGAAAATATCATTTGGAATTGATAATCAAAAACATCTATCTTTGCCGACGGTTTTTGAAACGCTTTCAAGTCGATCAGGGGCCATGTTAATTCCGATCATTATTTAAAAAATTAGAACGAGTTATGAAAAGGACTTTGAAATTTTCTGCTATCGCACTGCTCGCAGTGGTTGTTCTCTGGGCATGTGGTGGCGCAAGCGGCCCTAAGGCTGTCGGCGAAAGCTTCTTGAATGCAATGGCAAAAGGCGACATCGAAGGCGCAAAGAAATTTGCTACCAAAGATGCTCAAGAGTCATTGGGTATGATGGCTGCTTCTGCTGAAGCCAAAAAAACCAATCCTGACAAAATCGAAATCGGCGAGATCAAAGAAGAAGGCGACAAAGCCACTTTGAGCTACAAAGAAAACGGAACTGACAAGAGCTTGAACCTGGTCAAAGAAGACGGTCAGTGGAAAGCAGCTTGGACCAAAGGTGGCGGTGGCCTCGAAGATTTGGGTGGTGCGCTTGAAGGTGCTGTCGAAGGCGCTGTTGAAGGTGCTACCGAAGCTTTGGCTGACTCTGCAGCAACTGCTCCAGCTGAAGGCGAATAATTAACCGAAGTAATTCGGCACAACAAAAGGGCTTCATTCGTGAAGCCCTTTTGCATTTTGGCCCATTGAGTTCGGAAGCAGGTTCAATCGCCATCCAATTTCTCCTTCATGATGAGACCTTCAGGCATTTTGGGCTCAGGAATTTCCCGTGCAACACTGTCAAAATCTCGTCTCCATTTGTGAAACTTGTGTGCTAAGCCCGGATTTTTCCACATCGAGCTTCGCCAAACGGCTCCAATCCACCTCGAAAAACAGAGAAACTAAATACTCCATCCAGGGCAAAAACGGCGATTGGAAGCCACTGAGGCCGATTTCAAAAACATGCTCGCCGAATCGTCTATTTTTATAAAAATGCACATCCCCAATGTGGGTTGCCGACAGGCCTTGACAAGCCTCATCGCAGCATTCAGAAAAACATCTACATTTGCATCAGTCTTCCAACGAAGATTTTTTCTCTCGAATTAAAAGTTATTTAACGATCACATTTCATTATGAAAAGGACTTTGAAATTTTCTGCTATCGCACTGCTCGCAGTGGTTGTTCTCTGGGCATGTGGTGGCGCAAGCGGCCCTAAGGCTGTCGGCGAAAGAAAAGGCGACATCGAAGGCGCAAAGAAATTTGCTACCAAAGATGCTCAAGAGTCATTGGGTATGATGGCTGCTTCTGCTGAAGCCAAAAAAACCAATCCTGACAAAATCGAAATCGGCGAGATCAAAGAAGAAGGCGACAAAGCCACTTTGAGCTACAAAGAAAACGGAACTGACAAGAGCTTGAACCTGGTCAAAGAAGACGGTCAGTGGAAAGCAGCTTGGACCAAAGGCGGTGGCGACATGGGCCTCGACAAACTTGGCGAAGACCTTGGCGATGCCATGGGCGAAGCTTTGAGCGGCGACTCAACTGCTACTGACTCTGCAGCAGCTGGCGAATAATTTCGCTTCCCGAAAAGATACAAGGGCTTCCCAAACGGGAGGCCCTTTTCTTTTGTGGAGGATTGAGCAGAAGCATGTTAGGCCATTGTTAATCTTGTGTTTTTAGCCATTCTTTACGGACCAAACGAATGAAGTACCCGTATAGCAAACTACATTTGTCGCAGTTCAGCGATGAACAGTTAATCTGAATTATTAGTCTTTTACGATCACATTGAAATTATGAAAAGAACATTGAAATTTTCTGCTGTTGCACTGCTCGCAGTAGTAGTGTTGTGGGCATGCGGTGGCGCTGCCGGTCCTAAGGCTGCTGGCGAAAGCTTCTTGACAGCCATGGCCAAAGGCGACATCGAAGGCGCAAAGAAATTTGCTAGCAAGGATTCACAAGGTGCCCTCGAAATGATGGCCGGAACATCCGATGCAAAGAAAGCCAATCCTGACAAAATCGAGATCGGCGAAGTGAAGGAGGAAGGCGACAAGGCTACCTTGAACTACAAGGAAAATGGCACTGACAAAACCCTCAACCTTGTCAAGGAAGACGGTGCTTGGAAGGCTTCTTACACCAAAGGTGCAGGCGACACCGGTGGCCTAGATGACCTTGGCAAAGGCCTCGAAGACGCCATGGACAGCGCGACATCAACCGTCGACACGTTGATGCCAGCAGACGGAGAATAATTCTCTCGAAACAATAGAAAAAGGACCGACGAAAGTTGGTCCTTTTTTATTGCCCATAAAACAAAGTGCGCACCCAGGTGGAGTGCGCACTTTGCTTGTAACGAAGATCAGCTTTGGCAATCAACCCGCCAAAACTGCAATCAAATCCGATTTGGTGATGATATGCAAGCCGCCATTGGCATCTTGCATCATGACCGCAGGGCAATCTTTGTTGATCATTTTGGAAATCAAGTCGATGCGCGTGGTGGGTAGCACAAACGGGAAAGGATCGCTCATACAATCCGCCACTGGGCTATCCTTCAGACTTGGGTCATCCAAAATCGTGTTGAGCACCCGGCTTTCATTGATGGTACCGACGACATTGCCGCCTTCTACCACCGGCAATTGCGTGATGCTGTGCTCACGCATCAGCAGGATCACTTCGGAAAGCGTGGACTTCGTGGAAACCGAAAACAAAGTATCCACCTTGCCCTTGCGATCCAGGATTTCCTGGGCGGTGAGCATATTGCCCTTGTCGATGAAGTGGTGATCGCTCATCCACTGATCATTGTAGATTTTTCCGAGGTAACGCGTGCCATGGTCAGGAAGGATCACCACCACGACATCGTCTTTGGAGAGTCCTCGGGCGTATTCCAATGCACCATGCATCGCAGATCCACAAGACCAACCCACGAACAAGCCTTCCAAACGCGCCAACTTACGGGCCATGATGGCAGCATCCTTATCGGTCACCTTGATGATTTGATCGACAAGACTCATGTTCAGGTTGGCAGGAAGGATGTCCTCGCCGATTCCTTCGGTGAGGTAGGAATAAATCTCATTGCGGTCAAATTCGCCGGTCTCGTGGTATTTCTTAAACACTGAACCATAGGTATCGACGCCCACACAAACGATGTTCGGGTTTTGCTCCTTGAGGTAGCGCGCGATGCCGCTCATGGTGCCGCATGTCCCCATACCGGCGACCAAGTGCGTGATTTTGCCTTCGGTTTGCGCCCAAATTTCGGGCCCGGTCGATTCGTAATGCGCCTCCTGATTGCTCAGGTTGTCGTATTGATTGGGATAATAAGAATTCGGGATTTCCTTGGAGAGGCGCTTGGCAACGGAATAATACGAACGGGGATCATCAGGCTCGACCGCAGTAGGCGTCACGACGACTTCCGCACCCATCGCGCGCAGGATGTCCATTTTTTCCTTGCTCTGCTTGTCGGGCATCGTGAAGATGCAGCGATAACCCTTGATCGCAGCAACAAGGGCAAGTCCCATACCGGTGTTTCCTGAAGTTCCCTCGATGATGGTTCCTCCGGGCTTCAACAAGCCTTTGCGTTCGGCATCCTGAATCATCTTGACCCCGATGCGGTCTTTGATACTGTTGCCAGGATTGAAATATTCAACCTTGCCCAAAACAGTGGGCTTTACGTGCGAAGCCACGTTGTTGATCTTGATAAGGGGCGTGTCGCCCATGGTCTCGAGGATATTATTCAGCCACATATCGTGTTCCGTTAATCAAATTAGGGAACCGAAAGCTATAAAATATTCACTAGAACCCAAACAATCAATCTAAATTCAAAAGAATGTCCGCGTTTGGAGACGCGGACATAGATAATTTCAGAATAATATTTTGCAATTAACGCTATTCACCAAATGGGATCACATAACGCAAACGCACTTCCGCGCCAGCCTCGCGAATCATCAAGTAATCCATGCACTTTGCACTCAGCCTGACGGTATAGGGATCCTTTTCTGGCAATTGATTAATGACCTCTACGAGGATGGATTGCCCCTTGTCAGGATAATCTACCCGGATATAGGATCCTGTGGGCAAATAGCGATGGAACGCATAGAACCGTGTCTGGTCGGTGGCAAAGTCTTGGATGGCTCCTACCCGACCCGTCTCCTCGACGCGTTTGTAACTTACGCCGGTAGATTTATCCTTGTAAACCGTCACTACTGCAGCCGAAGGGACTGTGGTCGCCTTTGGAGCTGTCAATACTTTCAAATCTGGAAATTGCTCGAGCTTCGGCGTGGAATCTTGTACTTGTTCGATCGCATCGATCAATGCCGTGCCCTGATTGGGATTCTCGTTGGAATCAGCCTTGACTCTCAAAGCTTGGCCTTCCTTGATGGTTGCATTTTCCAAGCGGTTGATTTTGCGCAACTCGCTCACGTCCATCCCATAGGTGCGTGCGATGGCAAACAGGGTTTCTCCTGGTTTTACGACGTGTACACCGGGTCCCGGTTTTACCTTGGTTGCGACTTGGTCGCCACCTCCATTGTTCGCTTCAACTGGCTTCACCGCATTCGGTGCGATATCTGCCGGATTGACATCAGCGGCTTTGGGAGCAGGCTCCTTTACTGCGACCACCACCTTGGGCTGTTCAACGGGTTTGACGGGTTCCTCGACCTTTTTTGGAGTCACGGTGGCCGTTCCGGATGCACTCACCCAAAGCTTCTGCCCTTCTTTGAGTCCATCCACCGAGAGACTGTTCCATTGCTTGATTTGATCAACGGACACACTGTATTTGCGCGAAACAGCGTAGAGGGTCTCCCCTTTTTGGACCGTATGTTGTTTTCTTTCTCCGCCGGATGGGTTTTGTTGTGCGCCGGAATTTTGCGCTGTAACGGGCTTGATTTCTGTTGGCGTTGGCTGTACAACCGTCGGCTTGGGATCTACCACTGTTTTCAATGACATTCCGGCAGCGGCTGTTCGGGAAGGCACCATCAGAATCTGACCCGCTTGAATCGTAGCCGCAGTCGTAGAATTCAACTCCTCCAACGATGCGACACTGACTCCGTACTCACGGGAGAGCTTGCCGAGATTGTCTCCTTTTGCCAATTTATAAAGGACGAATGACTTGCCATTCACGACCTTCACCCCTACTGAATCCCCTGGCATTGAAGCCATTAGTGAAGCTGGCATCGCCAAAGCCCCCAACAACAACGTTTTAATCCAACCTTGCTTCATTCTTCAAATCATTTGAACCACAAATTATCTTAATCCATCCCCAGATATCAACCACTTCTATCCCCAGCTTTTACGGAAGTGTACAGAGAAACGGACGGATTAAGGGAGAATTAGGAATGGAAAAAGGAGAATTTAGATAGGAGTGGCAATCGGCGTCACAAAAGAGATGCTCATCACGTCAGCCGTCGAACATTCCAAAGGGAATTTGAAAATGGGCCTACATCACAGGCAGTTCAAAATGCCCTTGAACTTTTCACTTTTCACTTTTCACTTTTTCACTCCCAGCGTCAGCATGAACACAGGTACAAGGAATCCGACGCCCACTTGCCGTTCAAGCGTGGATTCGCCCATCATCGCGAAGGTATAATTCAGCCAGAATGCCCAGAAAATCAGATCCTTGGGCCATGCCTTTGAAAGTATTGGATAAAACCAAGCCAATGCAAGCACCAAGAAGCCTACGATACCCAAACCAGCCAGATTTTCAAGGAATTGGTTATGTGGTTCCTGAAAATTTTCCGGACAGAGTTTGGTCTTGTCGATGACGTATTGATCGGTCATGTCTGCGTCCAAATCGGCTTTAGAAACCCCCAAAACAGGATGCTCCTTCCATAGGTTAATGGCAGTCTTCCAACTTTCAAACCTGGTTCCGATGCTCAGGTAATTGGGATCATGCCCTTTGAAATATTCGGTGACATCCATCGCCGTGTTGTCGATGCGGCGCTGAAAAGATTCCAATCCGAAATAACCCGCAACCGGCACCGAAAGCAGACCAATTACCAGCACCATGGAAAGCAGATAGCGCCTTTTGCGCAGCAAAAGCAACAATCCGAGGGTTAAAATGGTGAGGTAAAGGCAAACAAGGCCGGTTCTTGTGGTGAGCACATGCATTTCGACAAAACAAATCAACGAAAGCAGGAGTAAGACAAAGCGGTCTCCCTTGAACAGCAAAGGAGACGGCTGCATCGCGGACCAAATCCCTCCTAAAATCGAAAAGGACATGACCACACTGAAATAAATGTGCGGACTTCCCAGCCATACTTGCACCTCTTTTGATATTTCGATGCGGTGGTTGATTTCGGCTGCATTGACTACGTAATCGATCACGGTACCGGTTCCAGCGACAAAGGTTCCCAGCAACAACAAGCCAAGTGCAATTCGAACCTGCTTCAAAGAAAATGGTCCCAAAACGGCCAGACCATACATCCCAAGAAAAAGTGGAGCCTTGATGGTCAGGTCTTCCAGCCATCGCTTCATTGCAATATCCCTGGCCCACAGGCCGGAAACAAGCTCGACAAAAAACAACAACGACATAAAAACCGCTGGCTTGTGCGCCCAAAACCGACGCAATTGCTCCCGAAGTGGAAAAAGGAACAATCCAGCGACCATCACCATGATGATTCCGATGCTGAGCAGCGCCGGGGACGTCACGAGTCCAGCCATGCATAGGAGCACGCCTCCATAGGAAATCCTCCGCAGGATGTTTTCGCGGGGCATCAAAGGCTGCTCCTGCCCTTGCCAACCAATTCGAGTGGGTAATTGCATTTCCGCCAAACTACGGAAATTTAGATTTGGGATAAATGGAAGAAAAACGGGATGAGAACTATTCGGCGGTTTCCAATTTCTCCGAATGCAATTGGCCGTCTTCCCCGACATACAATTTGAACCTTCGCGCAAAACCGGGATCAAACCGCACACTACCAAGACCATGGAGCATTACCGTGCTTGCATATCGAAAAATGAGCGGAAGGAGGACGAGAATCAAGCCTACGATCAGTGCGATGACGGCCCATTCGTTCCAACTCGGAAACAGGAAAACGTATCCCAATGCACCTATCACCGAAATCAAAGAGGTAAAGCCATAGCCAATGTAGGAAGCTCCCATATAAAAGCCTGGTTCGATCACAAAATCCTGCCCGCAATGCGTGCATTCAGGGTACATTTTGTAGAACGCGTCGATACGATATGCTGGCTTTTCAAACAATTCGCCTTCACGACACCGCGGACACCGGCAATTTGCCAGTGCGAATAACCGTGAGGGAACAGCTGCTATTGGTTTGGGCTTTTCCATGACAGCAAGATGAGCTATTCAGCGGATGGTCTGCCTGTCGGCCGATGGTCTCCGATCACATCCTCGACTGTGGTAGTGGACAATTCCATGGCGTCGGCACGCTGCTTGCGGCGATAATGTACGACAACAACCACGCCGATGAGCAACAAGGATCCGTAGGGAAGTACAAAAAGGTACAAAATTCCAGTGTTGAGCCCCGCAACAATTTGATTGCCTTTGGCACCGTAATTGGATCCCGAAGTCACAGCAGCCTTGCACATGGGGCATTGCGCATCCGACAACTGCGGGAGAAAAATCATTCCAAAAGCAAGAATCAGGATAGCCAAATACTTTTTCATAGACGCTCAGTTTACCAATGCCGGATTAAACACATGCGCAAACAAATAAACAATGACACCCGTCACTGAAACATACAGCCAAATCGGCCAGGCCCATTTAACGATTTTCTTGTGGCTTGCGATAGAGTTGCTCAAACCGCGGTAGGTCGCAAACAAAGCCAATGGCACCACGGCCATCGAGAGTATGATATGCGAAAACAGGATCACCAGGTAGGTGACTTTCATCGCTCCGGTGCCACCAAATTTTACGTCTCCGTTAGCGCCGTGGTACAACACATAAGAAACGAGAAAAAAGATCGACAGCACCAACGCCGTGATCATCGTGGTCTTGTGTGCCTGGATATTCCCTTTTTTCACAAACAGAAGGGCCACAATCAGGAGTACACTTACAATGCTGTTGATACCGGCATTCATCGCGGGCAAAAAACTCAAATCCCCCACGAAGGCGGCGCCCCCAAAATCCGCGAACAGCAGCAACGCCACCAACGCCGGAACGACAACGCTCAACGTTGCGATCAAGGGAACAAAAAGCCTGTCATTTCTTTTGAGCGTACTCATTTTTCAATCGCTTAATATCCGCAATCACTGAATCAACTTCGACGGGATTGGTTCCATCATAGAATCCACCCCTGAATCTTCCCTCCTTGTCCACCAGGCGCAGCGTATTGTCGTGAACGAACTTGATCGTCTTGTCCTCATCTTCTGTGGCGCTGAAGAAAAAATCTTCATGTTCAACCTTGTAAAGGTCGGTTTTGTTTCCTGTCAACATATACCATTGGTGCGGTCTCGCCCCATACTGTGCTGCATAGACTTGAAGGATGGAAAGCGAATCGTACTCAGGATCAACCGAAAACGAAACCAACTTCACCTCCGGATCGTCGGCAAATGCAGTTTGAATTTTTTGAAGGCCTTGGCTCAATTTGGGACAAATGCTCGTGCAAGTCGTAAAAAAGACATCCGCCACCCAAATTTTCCCGCGAAGGCTGTCTTGCGTAATGGTGTTGCCGGTCTGCGAAACGAATGAAAATTTGCCAACGGTCTTAATCACTGAATCCTGCCCGCCATCGGGATTGGGAACCATGATCGGAAGTATCTTGACTGAAGTACCAATTGGTGATGTCGTTGGAACCCCAACCACATAGTACATGATCATGTAGGAGATTCCGGCTCCAATCAGGATGGTAGCCAAAATGAACAGGGGACGTGCATTCTTTCGCAAAACCTTCGTCGCTAAGTTAACCGAGGCAAAAGTAATGCGTTTCCATGAAACGCAAACAGTGGATTACCCAGAATCACTGGGGAGAATGCGCTCCGGAACGCATGTCGGCAAGCTCCTTTTGCAAAAAGACCATGTGCTGTGCCATGGTTACCATTTCATTTTCTGCAGCACTGTGGTAGATGCTGCCACGGAGATGACCATCCCAATCCACCAAACGAAAGGTGCGATCCGTCAGGCCCTTCTCAGACAATGCTTTAGGATCCGTCGGCAGGAATTTGAGTTCCTCAATCAGAAATTTTGAGAGAACAGCTGGGTTGCCTGTCAAAAAGTACCAACGACGGTCTGCCTCCAATTTCTCAGCATAGGCCTTCAAAACAGGAACGCTGTCGTTGGCGGGATCCACGGAAAACGAAATAATCCGAATGTCAGGATCCGTGGGGAAATCCTTGGTGAGGAGTTGTTTGATGTAAGCGTTTTCAATGTCGCAAGCATCGGAGCAATTGCCATGAAAAACGTTGGCCAACCAGATTTTCCCTTTCAAGGAATCCATCCGGAGGGTATCTCCCCGATGAGAGGCAAAAGAAAAATCACCCACAGCCTTAAACACCGAATCCAGACTTCCGTCCGGATTCGGTATTTTTTCGCTAATAGTTTCGATGGGTCTATAGTTCTGCGTTCCAAATGCCTTGATGAAGACATAGATCAAAATCGGAAAGATGAGGATCAGGAACAGAACAAAAAACGCACGGTATTTTTTCATTTCTAGAGGCCCAAGAACCAGCCTTTTCCGTAGAATCCACCTTCGATCAACAGGGCAAGAATCAGCCACAGAACGAAAGTAAGGGGAATCAGGATGGTCATGATGAGGCTTTTAACTTCATCTTTTAAGTGCATGAAGGTTCCCACGATGTAGAAGGCCTTCACCAACGTCATCAGAATGTAGGTGATATTTCTGAATGCACCCCTTGGAACGGTAAATGCGATCACAAATTCGATAGCGGTCAGGATGAACAGGATCCAAAACACCTGCCAGATTTTCTTTCTGGTAGTGACACCCGCGGCTTCATCGTGATGCGTATGGATATCAGGGTGGGTGTATGGGCTCTGATCGTTGTCATAGCCCTTTGAATGCGCATTGTGATGTGTATCTGACATAACTTTTCAGATTAGACGAGGTAGAAAAAGGTAAACACAAACACCCAAACGAGGTCCACGAAGTGCCAGTAAAGACCGACCTTTTCGACCATTTCATAGTGTCCACGACGCTGCAGTTCTCCGTTTTTGGTCCACTTGTAGATCAAGTAGTTCAAAAACACACCTGAAGCCACGTGCGTGCCGTGGAAACCGGTGATGAAGAAAAACAAATTCGCAAAGGATGGATTTTGCGCATACTGATTGACAGTAAGGTTTGCACCACTGATGATGACCTCTGGATTTACCGAACCGTCTGGCAACAAAGAAGCCGCAGGAACCAATTGCTGGAACAAGGCAGTATTTTCAGGTGCCATCAGGTTTACCCCAAGGTGATCCACGCCGTTCATGATTTGAAGTCCACCATCGCCGGGCATAAACTGTGCAACCGTGCCGTCGAGCAAATGAATTGCTCCTGCGATATGGTGCGCACCATGTGTACCGATGATAAAGTGATACCATTCGTAGGCTTGGCAAGACAAAAATGCCACACCGCCCAAAATGGTCCAAAGCATGTATTTCTCAACCGCCTTTTGATCCATGCGATGCCCTGCCTCAACTGCAAGCACCATCGTAACGGAGGAAGCGATGAGGATAAAGGTCATCAATCCAACGAATGCAAGCGGGGCCTCGATATGAAACAATTCATAGAGCCCAGGAAAGTGGGTAAATACCAGTTCCGGGTTTGCCCAAGGGGTGCCACTCGCAAATCGAATCACACCATAAACTGCCAACAAAGTCGAAAAGGTGAATGCGTCTGACATGAGGAAAAACCACATCATCAGCTTGCCATAGGTTGCCTTGAAGGGCTTCCGGCCGCCATCCCATAGTGACTTCGGAATTGTCGCTGTTTGAGCCATTTTTTAAGCGATTGAGTTAAGCCATTTCAGATTTTATACCAACGGATTGCCCTGGTTGAGCAACAAAAATATAAATAAATACAACCAGAGCAAACCCAAAAAATGCCAGAAAGTCGCAGCATTTTCGATTCCAACGATGTTTCCCGGGTGGTAACGGTTGCCCATCAGGCGCACGTACACGTAACCCATGAAAATTAAGCCTGCAACGATGTGTAATCCATGCAGGCAGGTGATAACGTAAAGGTAATTGCCGGAGTTACTGCCGCCCGCTCCAAAAACAACACCTTCTTCAGTCAAATTGAACCAAGCCACCACCTGACCGGCCAAGAAAATCAGTCCCAACAACATGGTGAGGCTGAATCCTATTTTGGCCCTGCGGAAATCGCCTTTTCGCGCCCCCCAGAGCCCAATTTGCAACATCACACTTGCCACCAACAAAATGCCTGTATTCAACCAGAGCACTTTAGGCATGGAAAAGTAATGCCACATATCCTTGTCGCTTTCGATGCCTTTGCTCACAATGTAAGCACTCGTCAAAGCACCAAAAAGCAATATGATCGACACGATAAACAGCCAGAGATTAAATTTCGCTGGATGAATGATGTACTTCTTCTCGTTCGCTTCCACTGCCATTCCGCCCATATCCATTAAAACTTATCGATCAACATGGCTATCTGCACAATCGGCAAATAGATAAACGAACCAAACATCAATCGGCTTGCCGATTTGATGGTTCGCGTTTGCAACAAGATGAATGCCTGAATGCTAAATCCGGCACCCGCCAAACCCAGCACAACCGTTGTAATCCATCCCGACATTCCAACCGCCAAGGGCAAAATCACCACCGGCACTAATAGAAGGGTGTAAACAAGGATGATCGATGCCGTAAAGCCACTACGACCTGCATTGGAAGGCAGCATTTTGAAACCAGCCTTTTTGTAATCGTCCTCCAAAACCCAAGCAATTGCCCAGAAATGCGGGAATTGCCAAAGAAATTGCATCAAAAACAACACCAAGGCCTCAGTGCTCAAAGTGCCCGTCGCGGCAGCCCAACCGATCAGCGGTGGCATTGCACCGGGAAACGCACCCACAAAAACAGCGATCGAGTTCACGCGTTTCAAAGGCGTGTACACGAAGGCATATAGCAACAATGCAATCACGCCGAGCAGCGCTGGAACAAGTCCTTCGAATACCAAGCCCAACAATGTAATTCCGGCAGAACCGCAAACCAAGGCAAAAATCACCCCTTCGAGTGGTGAAATTACCTTTTTGGCCATCGGACGGTTTTGTGTGCGGGTCATCAAACGATCATACTCGGCCTCAATGACTTGGTTGAGCGTGTTGGAGGCGCCCGTGATTAAAAAACCACCCAAGCCGAGCGCAAGCACTGTCCAGAGATTAATCCCCACAACATTGGGGGCCATCATGTAGCCGAAAATCGCTGAGAAAACTACAAGCAAAGTAAGCCTGGGCTTTACCAATTGCACGTAAGCCTTCACGCGGGCCGGAAATCCCGTCCTAGCACTTTCCGTTAATGTAGCGTTGCTACTCTGCATCTATCTTTGCTCCCAAAAGGAGTTATCAAAACCAAAATCTTCAATCCAACAATCAATCCAACTCGCCTTCAATTTCATCCGTTGTCTCGCGACTTTCCGACGAGGTGAATCCATATTGCAAATTCAGCTGCAAAGATCAAGTTGGCAAACAACATGTGCAAAGGTTGCACGGCTGCAGGCAAGTCAAAATTTGCAAGTACCAACCCGAATACAATTTCGGCAGCAATTGCGACGATCAACCCGATGGAGAGTCTTTTCATCATCGGATGGCTGCTGAAATGATTCAACACACTTCGAATCCAAACAGCAACCAAACCCGCCATGACTAACCAACCAATCTTATGAATCGAATAGCTCAACGAACCTTGCAACCATTCTGAACGTTGGGACATTCCCACCTGCTGTGCGACGATGTCCACGGACTCACGCACTTTGGTACCAATCAGGATTTGGAAAACCGTCATAACAATGACTGCCAATCCAAGCCAAACGAGTTGCTTTGGAACCTTCTTGACTTCCGTTGCTTCAGGATAAATCCTTCTGCCGACGAGATAATTGGCGAGAATCAACAAGGCAACGATCACCATTGCAACCAGAAGGTGAATGGTTACCATCCCTCCTTCCAAATTCTTGTCGACCACCAACTTTCCGAGCCAAGCTTCGAAACCGGTCAGCAACATCGCCACAAAACTCAGAAGGAACACACGTTTGTCCTTGCGCACAAAGCTCAACGACAAAACCGCGGTCAGAAACATCAACAACCCAATGGTAGCACCGACGAGTCTGTTGACATATTCAATCCAAGTCTGAAAGGCGTTAAACGTCTTCGATTCAAATTGCGGATGACTTTCAAAAAACGACTGTGGAATTTCATCCACTTGGGTTGGTGGCACAAAAAGTCCGAAACATTTGGGCCAGTCGGGACATCCCATCCCTGAACCAGTGCTACGCACAATTCCGCCAACCAGTATCAAAAACAAAACAGCACCAACCGAAATCGTTGCAATACGTCTGTACCAAAGTTCGAGCGGTGCTGTCTTGTTATCTTTCACCATCTCAAAGATCAATGCGCCACCGTTTCACGGGAAGGTGTCGTCGTTGGATCCGGCGCGCCTTCAAACCATTCTGGATCATTGTCCGGAATATGCATGGGCAAATAATCGTGCTTCAATCCTGGGCGTGAGTAATCGTATGGCCAACGATAGACCGTTGGAATTTCGCCAGGCCAGTTTCCGTGACCAGGATGGATTGGCGTCGTCCACTCTAGGGTATTGCTACCCCAAGGATTCATCGGCGCTTCTTTGCCACGACGGATACTTACAAACAAGTTGTAAATGAAGATGAATTGTGCAAAAACTCCAATGATCGCGGAAATCGTAATAAACTGACTCAAATCCATATAGGCTTCAATGCCTGTAAACTGGAAAGTTGAATACGTGTAATAACGACGTGGAACACCGCCCATACCGATGAAGTGCATCGGATAAAACACAAGATACAACGAGAGAAAAGTGAACCAAAAGTGTAGCGTTCCTAATTTAGGATCCATCATTTTACCAAACATTTTTGGAAACCAATGATAAATCCCAGCGAAAAATCCAAACGCTGCGGCAGAACCCATCACCATATGAAAGTGGGCTACAACGAAGTAAGTATCATGCAAAGGAATATCAATTGCAGCATTTCCTAGGAAAATACCTGTTACACCACCGGAGATGAACATCGAGACCAATCCGATCGAGAACAGCATTGCAGGCGAGAACTTCAAGTCACCTTGCCAAAGTGTAGTGATGTAGTTAAATGCCTTTACCGCTGATGGAACAGCGATGATCAGCGTTAGCAACATAAATACAGTTCCTAACCAAGGGTTCATGCCCGTTACATACATGTGGTGTGCCCACACAACAAAGGACAAAATACCAATTGCCAACATGGATCCAACCATCGCGCGGTAACCAAAAATCGGCTTACGCGACATCGTCGAAATGATCTCAGAGGTGATCCCCAAGGCAGGCAACAAAACGATGTACACCTCAGGGTGGCCCAAGAACCAAAACAAGTGTTGGAAGAGCACTGGAGAACCGCCTTCATTCGGTAGAGCCTCTCCTCCGATGTAGATGTCACTCAAGAAAAAGCTCGTTCCGAAATTCCGATCCATCAACAACAACAAAGCCGCTGCAAACAAAACGGGGAATGAAAGCGTGCCCAAGATCGCTGTTATCATAAAAGCCCAGCAGGTCAGCGGCAGTCTTGTCATCGACAAACCCTTGGTGCGCAGGTTAATGATCGTTGTGATATAATTGATTGATCCAAGTAGTGAGGATACAATGAAGAATGCCATACTCACCAAGAACATGTCCATGCCTAATCCCGAACCTGGATTAGCTGCTGGTAATGCACTCAACGGAGGATAGATCGTCCATCCACCACCTGCAGGTCCGTTGGTCACAAAAATGGAACCCAACATGATAACCGACGAAAGGAAGAAGAACCAGTAGCTCAACATGTTCATGAACCCGGAGGCCATGTCTCTTGCGCCAACCTGAAGCGGAATCAAAAAGTTGGAGAATGTGCCACTCAACCCTGCAGTGAGTACGAAAAACACCATGATCGTTCCGTGCATCGTAACGAGGGCGAGGTAGAAGTTCGGATCCAACTTACCGCCTTCGCCCCACTTGCCAATGATCGACTCAAGCCAAGGCATTTCTGCGTCGGGCCAAGCGAGCTGTAACCTGAAGATCAGGGACATAAACAGACCAACCATTGCCATGAATATGCCCGTGAACATAAACTGCTTAGCAATCGTCTTGTGGTCTTGGCTAAAGACATACTTGGTAATAAAGGTCTGCTTGTGATGCTCGTGCTCATGATCGTGATCATGACCGTGTGCCTCTTCGTGACCTCTGTCTAATGTAATTGCGTGATCTGCCATAACCGCTATTAATATCGCTATCGCTGACTTCTAATGTTATTATTTGAGAATTCCTACGTTGCCGTCCTGCACGACACCTTCCTTCAACCCTGCAACTGGAGATTCAACATCCAATTTGGGAGCTTCCGTTCCAGGAACATATAGTGTGGTTTTACTTGCCTTGGCGACCCAAGCTTGGTAGGCTTCAGGTTCAAGGACGACGACAACCTTCCGCATGGAATAGTGGCCACGACCGCAAACCTCCGCACAGGCAAGTTCGAAATCGAACTTATCAGCCTTGTGAATGGTATCAGTTACTGATACATCCATTGTAGCAATAGTACCATCGCTCAATTTCTCACCCTTTTTGATCGTGGTTGAAACGACCGTATCCACTTGGCTCCAGTAAGGATTGCCCATCAAGAAATCACGGTATTCCTCTGTCGTTTGGTTGGTGACAAAGTGGAAACGTGTATCCATGCCAGGTACAGCATCCATTTTCACTCGGAAGTGCGGGAGGTAAACGCTGTGCAACACGTCGCGTGACCGAATTTTCAAGTCCACCGTGGCACCTTTGGGGATAAACATGGTATCTGAAATATAGTCATCATGCGAAGCGATATGCTCTGCGCTCAAATCAACACCTAAAATGTTGTCACCACCGATTCTGCGAACGTCTATGTCGCCAAATTTCTCATCGGCACCTGCGTACCGAAGAATCCAACCCCATTGCTGACCATTCACTTCTACTTTGACAGTTGGGCCATCAGGAGGCGTCATGATGGAAGTCCAAGTTTTGATGCCGAAGATGATTAAAACGGCCAACACAACAGCAGGCACTACAGTCCAAATCAACTCCAACTTGTGATTCTCAGGATAGTACCTAGCCTTGCGACCACCGTCCTTGCCGTACTTGTAAGCAAAGTAAAACAATACTCCATTTGTCAGCACAAAAACTGTGTAAACGACAACCATGGTAATCCAAAAAAGTTGGTCTATCTCCACGCCATGCACCGAAGCACTGTTAGATGCCATAAAATAAGGTTGGAACACTTGAATACTCCAAGTCGATGCGATCAACCCAACGACAAAAAAGCCCAACATCAACCTTGCATTCAACTTGTCAAGGTTGATTCCAGCAAAAAACTCGACACCACGCAGACGTGCCACTTGCATCGCAATGTTGACCATCAAGATCACAATCACGAAAATCAACAAGCGAAGCCAATTCCAAAGGGAACTCAGGGATTTATCATCTGAAATGGCAATGCTGTTATCAGTACCTACCTTGGGGCCTGCGACAACATAGGAATCAATCCATGCAAAGATGTCGTCAATCGATTCCTTCGACAAGGCTGGAAATGGATCCATTGCACCTTTGGCATTCTCGTTCCAAATCTTGACGGCATAGGCATCGCCCTCCTGAATCAATTTGGCAGAGTTGGCTACCCAACGGTATTTCCAATCACCGCCAGGAATCCTATTGGAAACTCCCATCAAGGCGGGGCCGGTACCTTTCTTATCCAGTTGTGCATTGTGGCACCTGGCGCAGTTTGCATCAAAGGCAATCTTACCTTTTGCGGCATCTGCAGCCAACACCGAACTGTTGATTCCCAACAGCATCAGCAATGATGCGGCTGCCAAGATCGCGCTACGCAGTTTCCCTGCAATGCGAGATCCCATGTTTTCTCTTATCGAGGATTTTGCTCGGAAATTCATATCAATTTACCTATGCTATCCTATGCTCATTAACCAATTTCAAATCCAATTTGTTCTGCACGACCACCCATTAAACCCCAGTGGAATGGTGCAAACTTTCTTCGTAGAAGGGGTGATTGCGTGGTTCCATTTTCAGCCCGTTGAATCCAGAATAGACCACGAACAGGAAGATCGAACCAAATACGCAGGTAGCACCTGCAGCCATCAACATCACCGAGAAGCCGCCTTCAGCGCCCAGTGCACCTGGCACGAGCAACAAGAAAGCATCCAAGAACCGGCCTAACAACATTACCCGTCCTGCGGAACGAAGCGATTCAGCCTTACGTTTGGCATCACGCGTCATCAAAGCAATGAATGGGAAAATGAAGTTGATCAACACGTTGATTCCAAAAAGTACGCTGTAGTTTTGGAAGCGGTGATAATAGTAGATCGTTTCTTCAGGGATATTCGCATACCAGATCAACAGGTATTGTGACACCCAGATGTATGCCCAGAATACACTGAAGGCAAACATGAACTTACCAATGTCATGCAAGTGATCGGCGCTGAAATTCGGAAGGTAACCCTCCTTCTTCAAACCAGTCGTGATGAACATTGTCACCGTCATCCCACTCACGAACAATCCTGCAAAGCAATACACTGCAAAGATGGTACTGAACCAGTGCGGATCGACGGACATGATCCAGAGGAAAGCCCAAGCGGAGAATCCAAAGCCGAAGAGTACCAAGAAAAGGATCGAGGTGCCTTGTGACTTTTTGTGATAGGTTAATCCACCATTTGCTTCCTCAGCCAAGCTGTTCGAGCGAAGCATGTGGCCCAAAAATGCCCAAATGCCCACCAACAAAACGCCAGTTCCGAGGATAAATGCGACATTGAGGAAGGCACTCTTGTGCTGAATCAATGCGTCGTGTGCTGCGGATTCGGCTTGCCAGTCATAAACAGCGGCACCGAAGGCGAAAAACACAATCAGCAAGATGACCGATCCAATTGGAAGAAAGCGATAGAAGCTCTCAAGTACACGTTTGAACATCACATACCAACCTGCATTCGCCGTGTAGCTGACAGCCATGAAAAATACGCCAAACAATGCGACCGCAAACCACAGGTACCCCCCAATCACCAAGGCTACGCCGATCTTCGATGCAAGGGTTACCTCCTTTTCATGATGATTGGCAATAGCCTGATCGTCATGAAACTGCGCACGGCGCCAAGTTCCGCCCTCCGATTTGGTATCATGAATGACATGGCCGCCATGACCACCTTCGCCAGCTGCTTCATGCCCTTCAGCATTGCCATGGCCTTTTGGTGCAGCTTCATGCCCAGCAGATGCATACTGCGCAGTTACCTTTTCAGCTGCAGAACCATGATGCTCAGGTTTCGAACCTTCTTCATGATGCTCTTCTTTTCCAGCAGGTGCAGCAGCTGCTTCACCTTCTTCAGATGGAAGCTTTACCAACGATAGCACGATGCCCAAAATAAAGAGCACCACTCCTACTGCGGCGAGGATTCCAAAGTTTCGCGTATGGTTGCTCCCCATGCGAAACGGTTTCAATTCTTCAGATGCTTGATGCGCCATTTTCGTTTTATTATCTAATTGGCGATTACTTTCCATTGCCCTTGCCTTTGACAGCAGGTGCAGCAGGATCTTTTGGTACTACATTCAACACTGCTGCGCTGTCACTCGCTGTCGAGTCACTTGCAGCCGCTCCTTGAAGGGTGCGCACGTAATGCACAATCTTCCAGCGGTCTTCATATTGGACTTGGGAGGTATAGCTTCCCATCACGCCACGACCATATATAATGGTGTGATAAATTTGACCGTCAGTATAACCCTTTAACTTATCGCTGTCGTAAGCCAGCGGCTTGATCGCAGGATTTTTCGTCACTGGGCCATTGCCAGCACCGGTTTTACCATGGCATGCTGCACAAAAGCGCACATAAAGCACTTCGCCTTCGGCCAACACTGCAGGCGATTTTTCTATCGGGTTGGGGTAATTGATCACCTCAGCCGTCGCACGCATGGAGTCGCCTTCGGCGTATTCAAACCCCTGCAAATAACCACCGCGCGGTACAGTTCCGTCCGGCGGCGCCTGCATCGTCTGATGATTGAAAAACGGGGTGATGCTGTCCCTCACCTGCTTGAAAGGCTCATAAGGAATGGCCTCGTACATTTCAGGTGCATACTGAATCCCCGGATCATTGGGATCACGTCCACAGGACACTGCCAAAGCAGCCAATCCTAGGATCGCACCGATGCTGAATATGTGTTTTGGATGCTTCATGAGTCTTAAAACACGTCAAAGTAAGGGTCGTTAACTTCTTGTTCTGCAACCTCGTAGGCGCCAGAGTGCAACAAAATTTCTCTTGCTGACGTTGGGTTGCCTTTCAATTGCTTCTGATCAATCGCGAGCACAAATACATCGTCCGTAATGCGCTGATCAAACAACACTGGCGTTTTCCAAGGAAACAGCTTATTCACAAACAAAAAGGTAAATACCATCCCGAATGCAGCGAAAAGCACTGTCAACTCAAAAGTCACCGGCACCAGGGCAGGGCCTTGGAAAAATGGTTTGCCACCGATGTCCATCGGCCAGTCCCAGACCAGCATGAACACTTGCAACAAAATGGCGCACAACATTCCCGTCAGGCCAAAGAAAAACGATGCTACTGTCAAGCGTGAACGCTTAAAGCCCAGAAGTTTTTCCATGCCGTGGATAGGAAACGGCGAATACACATCATAGACCTTGATACCCTCGGACTGCAAGGCAGTAACCGAAGAGCTCAAGGCTGCGGGCGTTTTGAATTTGCCCAGCAAAAATTTCACAGAATGATTCTCAGTGCTCATCTTGTTGATTATGAGGAATATGAATCAATGTTTTCACTTCAAACATGTTCACCACAGGGAAGAACTTAGCAAAGGCAAAGAAGAACGTGAAGAAAATTCCAAATGTGCCCACGAAAGTTCCGATCTCTATCCAAGTTGGTGTATACATCGCCCAGCTTGAGGGCAAATAGTCTCGGTGCAAAGAAGTCACGATAATTACAAATCGTTCAAACCACATCCCGATGTTCACGAAGATGGACAAGATGAAGGTCGCCAGCATGCTTGTGCGAATCTTCTTGATCCAGAACAACTGTGGAGAAATTACGTTGCAGGAAATCATGATCCAGTAGCTCCACCAGTAGGGACCAAAAGCACGGTTTACAAATGCGAAGCTCTCAAAGTGATTGCCAGAGTACCAAGCGATAAAAAACTCTGTGCCGTAGGCAATGCCGACCAAAGAACCTGTCAAGATCACAATTTTGGCCATTGCCTCCATGTGATTCATGGTGATCATGTTTTCCAATTTATACACCTTCCGCGTCACAACGAGCAAGGTCTGCACCATTCCGAAGCCGGAGAAGATTGCACCCGCCACAAAGTAGGGAGGGAAAATCGTCGTGTGCCAGCCAGGAATTACAGAGGTTGCAAAGTCCATCGACACAATGGTGTGCACAGAAAGCACCAGTGGAGTTGAAACGCCTGCTAAAATCAAGGAGACCAATTCGAAGCGGTACCAAGTTTTTGCAGATCCATTCCATCCCAAAGAAAGTCCGCCATAAACCATCTTGGCGATCTTGTTTTTGGCACGGTCACGTACCGATGCAAAGTCAGGAACAAGACCCAAATACCAGAACACCAAGGATACCGAGAAGTAGGTCGAGATTGCAAATACGTCCCAAAGAAGCGGTGAATTGAAGTTCACCCAGAGCGGACCACGCGTATTCGGCAGAGGGAAAACCCAAAATGCACCCAACCAAGGTCGACCCATGTGAATCATCGGAAAGATCGCCGCACAAATCACCGCGAAAATGGTCATCGCCTCAGCAGCACGGTTGATTGAGTTTCGCCAAGTCTGACGGAACAACAACAAGATTGCCGAAATCAAGGTACCTGCGTGACCGATACCCACCCAGAACACAAAGTCCGTGATGTCAAAGGCCCAACCTACAGTCTTGTTCAGACCCCAAGTTCCGATACCGTACCAGATTGCATAGCCAATGCAAAACAGTCCGATGCCTAAAGCCGTCATGGAAATCATCATTGCCAGCATCCATAGCTTGGCAGGTTTGTTTTCCAGCGGCCTCAAAACGCCTTCGGTGACATCGTGGTAATTTAAACCACCTAACACCTCTTGGCCTCTTAAAGGAGAAACGTGATGTGACATTTCGTTTCGGTTATTTCCTTTTATTCTTAATCAGATTATGCGGGTTCGCCATGACCTTCTGCGTGAGCAGGTGTTCCAGCGGATTTTTCTGTATTTCTGACTTTGGTCAGGTACAATACCTTTGGGAGTGTCTTCACATCTTCAAGTGCGTGGTAACCGCGCTTGTTGTAGAAGAGCTTGTTGATTTCGGAGTTCTCATCGTTGAGGTCTCCAAAGACAATAGCATCGGCGGGGCAGGACTGCTGACAAGCCGTTTTGATTTCGCCGTCGTGAGGATTGCGCATCTCCGTTTTGGCGACGAGCTTCTTCTCCTGGATACGTTGCACGCAGAAGGAGCATTTTTCCATGACCCCTCTGGCACGCACGGTCACGTCAGGATTCAACACCAAACGACCCACTTTGTCGTGTTGCGTTGGATTGACATCCTTGAACTTATCATTCCAGTAATAGCTGAACCAGTTGAAGCGGCGCACTTTGTAGGGACAGTTGTTGGCGCAGTAGCGTGTACCGACGCAGCGGTTGTAGATCTGTTGGTTCAGACCTTCGTCGCTGTGCGTAGTTGCGAGCACTGGACAGACTGACTCACAAGGAGCGTTATCGCAGTGTTGGCAAAGCATCGGCTGATGCAACACTTGCAAGCTACCGTCCTGTGCATCTGGATCACCTTTGAAGTAGCGGTCAATCCGCATCCAGTGCATTTCGCGGCGACGGCGCACTTCGTCGCGGCCCACAGTTGCAATATTGTTTTCTGCGTTGCAGCTCACAATACAAGTTCCGCAACCGGTACAAGCATTCAAGTCAATGGCCATTGCCCAGTGGTGGCCTTTTTTATCATGGATATCCCAAAGGGAGATCATGTGATGCGGAGACGGACGCTTGTTGCCAGCCGACTTATGCTCGACATATTCAGCAAGTGTCGTTTCCTTCGTAATGAAGTCACTGATACGTCCTTCGATTTGCTCGCGCTTGCTATGACCACCTTCAGCAACCATATCGTAACCGATATAGGTTTGCGTTTTGGCCATTTCAATGTTTTCGCCAGTCGGAGCAATCGTCACTCCAGCAGAATGATACTGGAATTGGCTATTGGCAGCGCTGATGAACGGAGCTGCATTTGCACCCACACCTTTGGAAACCTTGCCGACAATGTCAGCGCGGCCCCAACCCAATGCGATGGCAATCGAATCATTAGCCTGGCCAGGTTGAACGATGGCGGGAAGGGTGACTTCGTAGCCGTTGGCTGTCACCTTCAATTTATCACCGTCCTTGATATTCTGAGACATTGCCCATCCGTAGGGAATAGAGACATAATTGTCCCAGGTCACCTTTGTAATCGGATCCGGCATCTCTTGAATCCATGGGTTGTTGCCATAGCGGCCACCACGCATGTAATTTTTCTCGTAGACCACCAATTCGAGGCCAGCTTTGCCTTTGTTGAAGGCAGCATTCACCGTCTCAAGATGTGTACTGACATCGGCCACGATTGGAGCTGGAGCTTCAACGACTTCCTCGTTAGCCTTTACTTTGCCTTTCGCTTTTGGCTTTTCGGAATCCTCAGGCTCGACGGCAACAGGAACTGCAGCGCCTGCATTGGTGAAGTAGCCATTGCGCACGATACCTTCCCAGAACTTGCGGAAATTTCCTCCAGCGCTCTGTGTTGGATACATCGTTGTTTCCCAATTCCACTTCAGGTAATCGTAGTACTTCTTGGCAGGGGCAGCTTCCGTCCATCCCAAAAGGATGTCTTGCCATTGACGCGAACCATGAATCGGACGAACCAATGGTTGTTGCAAGCTGTAATGACCTGCGACGGGATTTGCATCGTCCCATGCTTCCAGATAATGTGTCTGGGCCAGAACGTATTTACACTTTTGGGAAGTCTCGTTTTCTTTGCTGTTGAAAGAAATCGTCAACGGATGTTTGGCGAGTGCTTCACCAAATTTGGTTCCGCCTGCTGCATCATACACCGGATTGGCTTCATCCAGGAAGATCACTGCACCGGCAGTGCCGACATTGTTCATGAAGTCGATCATGTCGACGTCATTGCCTTGCGCCTGATAGCTCGGGACAGCAACATCAATCGTGGAGCCATAGCTGCCGAGTGCTTCGTTGATGGCCTTCACCACGGATTGAACTGCGACATCATTGATCCCACAGATGACGAGCGCTTTGCCAGGACCAGCTTTCTTCAGTTCGATCGCAGCACGGTTGACAGCATTACCTGCGGCATCAAAATCGACACCATTTCCACCGACGATCTTCTTGTAGAGGCTAGACACAGCGCCATAAAGTGCGCTTGGCTTCATCGGAACGCGCAAATCTGCATTCGAACCGGTGAGTGACAACCTCGACTCAAAGTGAATATGGCGCGACATCGTCGGATTTTCTTCCGTGACTTTGCGCTTACTGATATAATCCTTTGTGAATTGGACGGGCGAGATCCAGTTGCCCAAAAAGTCTGCATCGATGCTTACGATCACATCCGCCTTGGCGAAGTTGAAGCTTGGCAACCAATGCGAACCTCCGCCATTGTGTGCAGAAGCCAATGCAAAGAAGCTTGTGGTATCATATACCACGTGCTTTGCACCAGGATATTGAGCAGAAAACCCTTCAATGACCTTTTTGGAAGTTGGGCTGGTGAGCGTGTTGCTTACAAGGTAAACCTTGCCACCTGAAGCCTTGACACCGTCCAACTTGGTTTTGATTTCAGAAAGTGCGCTGTCCCAAGTGGTAGCACCCTGAGGGCCTTTGGGAGCCTTGAGGCGATCTGAATCATACAGATTAAGGATCGTAGCTTGGCCAACAGCACAGGTTCCTCCTTTGGACAAAGCATGAAGGTCGTTACCTTCTACCTTGATTGGACGACCTTCGCGAGACTTCACCAACAAACCGCAATTGGCGGCGCAACCTTGGCAGGTTGTTGCATACCAGCTTGCTACGCCCGGGGTTACGTTTTCTGGCTTGACCACATAAGGAATCGCCTTATTTACAGGAGCCTTTACGCAGGCGGTAATCGCTGCTGCCGTCAGACCGAAGCCGAACAACTTGAGGAAATCCCTGCGATTGCTGGAAAATCCAAGCGATTCCTCAGAAAGGGCTTCCCCAATCGGAAGATCCTCAGAAAACTCGTCCTTCTGGTCTTTCCCAAACCCTGGTTCAGCTTGGTATTGCTCCAATCCGTTCCAGTATGTTTCGTTCTTTCCCATTTATATCTATGTACTGAGTTCTAAATTTTTTCAACGCATTCGACAAACTGTCGGCAGCTAAACAATCAATAGTGGCACCTCGCGCATTCCGTACCGCCCTGATCGGCGACAGTAACAACTTCCTCGCGTCCAAGCGCCTTGTAGAGATCCTTCTGAACTTCCTTCGTACGGTGACAGTTGATACACCATCCCATACTGAGCGTATTGTACTGGTAAAGCACATCCATTTCCTGAACGGGACCATGGCATTCCTGACATTCAACCTTTCCAGCAACCACGTGCTGTTGGTGATTGAAATAGGACAAGTCAGGAAGGTTGTGCACACGCACCCATTCAATGGGAACGTTGTTGTCGTAGGCCGCATAGATCTTGGCGATCTCTTTAGTTCCAGTGACTGCACCTTCCTGAATGCCTTTGTGGCAGTTCATACAGACGCTTACGGCAGGAATCCAAGCGTTTTTGCCCTTGGACGCCCCGCTGTGGCAATACTGACAGTCGATTTCAAACTGACCAGCGTGAATCTTGTGTGAGAACCAAATGGGCTGATCAGGTGCATACCCTTGGGAGTGCCCGACGCCGCGTGCGATCGGCACTGCGATGAAGAGTCCAACCACGGCAACAACCAATGTGCCCAATGAAGCCACATAAGGATTCAAAGCGTAGTTTTTGGTAATCGCCAAAGTGCCGCCGAAGGAATAAGCTTCTTTGCCCTCCCTCACTCGCACAAGGTTTACAAGGTTCACCGAGATGAACACAAGCAATAGGATTACCAAAATCAAAACGCCCACCATGAGGGCGAGCGTCACATAAATGCTCTGATACTCAACATTGACGCTAGGCGCAGGCGCACCAGGTGCCTGCCCTATGCCCATTTCAGGGGATCCGAACGACGCTGCAAAACCAGCACTTTCACTTTGGAAAGGACTGGCAATCAGTGTATTGATTCCCGAAAAAAGGATCAATATGAGAACCAGATACCTGATGGGTACGGTAAATGATTTTCTATGAATTCTGCTCATTTGACAAGCCATTTTACTCAAACGCCTGCAATTTACTATCGCTGTATTTACAATTCAAAGGGGATTTTAAAGAAAATTCAGAGGGGTTGCTATTTAGAATCGTTCTAAATAGAGCCCCAAATATGGTAGTTGCTTGGTATAGGCATGATTGGAAGGCGTTTCACTCACAAAACCCTCCAAAATCATCGAAATTACTGACGATTGTCATTAATTTTCCGGGAGAGGTTATAGGTAGGTATTCGCGAAAAACGACCAATTCCTTGATCAAAATTCAAGTTTTCCCCATTTTGATGTGCGTTCGGATTTCCACCTTGGGTCGATGCCAATCGGGAGGGGTGACACATTATATAGTGTGCCTTTTTGCTAGTCGGAGGAAACGGTTGTTACGATTTCCTTGATGATTCCGATGGTGCGAAGCGATAAGGAAACTCCGGCTTGGTGAAGCTCCTTCTGTTTCTCTCCTGGAGATATGGGTTGATCGCGTTATAAGTTGGGTTGTGTTGCTCCTCGGAGATTCCTCGCTCCGCTCGGAATGAGAACAGAGGGAGCCAGGAAAGACAAATTGGGCGGCTCCAGCCGGAAAACCCGTGTTTGCCGCACGAGTGAACGTTGGAGATGGAAGAATCAGGCCCTTACCCCTACCCTATTTCTTCTGCCAATGCGAACTTCTGACTGAAGACTGAGGCAAATGAGAATCCGGCGACTTGCCAGAACCAAACGCTGCTGAAATAGAATCCGATTCCGAGGCCCAACAAGCCCAAAAAGGACAAGGCCAATGCGGACAAAGCGATCAGCCACGCCTTCCAATATGCAGCACCGCCCTCAACCACGCGGCGCATGGCCCGCATTGGGTCAAAAATCTCGCGCGGATCAAGCTCCTTGCAATAATGGCTCATGTAGCCTGGCACAGCCACGGTTGCAATGGTCCACAGGATTCCTGAAAGGATATACAAAACCAAGCTGTCCAATTCTCGCGCAAAATAGCCGCAAATCACTGAGGGGGCATGATACTCGACCATTCCCAGAAAGGTCAGAAAACCATGTTTGAAAAGCGCCGGATAATTGTTCCACGAGGGCCAAGCGCTGCGCCCATGCTGCATGTTGTGCACCATCAAAATGCGATGTCCCATGTTCAGAATCCATCCGATAGGCGGCAGGAAAATGATCCACAATGCGCCGATGACGACCTCTTTGCGGGAAAGCTTGGATTGCAAGGGGAAACGGAAGGAGGAGCTGAAGCTCAGCGGAGTCTGGAGGTGGATGAGGGGTGATTGCGGCATTGGGGGGGATCAATAAATCAGGTCAAGCTTATTGGCAAACGCTTCGTCGAGTAGTGTTCCCATTTGTTCGTCCCAAAGATGATTACTTCGAAAGAAGTTACAAAGCTGCTTGAATCGTTCGTCATCCAACAATGCAGTAGCAACGATGGCCGTATATTGGCTATCTGGCTGAGCAGATTGAAGAATTTCGGTGAACCAAGTCACGTAGCGTCTCTTGTCAGAGGGCGCCGCCAATGTCCAGTCGATTCTTGAAATGGCATCTGAAATCCGATCTAAATCCTTCAGAACCCGATCCAAAAGCTGGTTGCGCCCCTCCATTTTTCCTCCAAGGTCTGATGTCAGTCCAAGGTCATCTTCCAAGAGTCCCAACTTCTTGATTGTCGCTTTTCCTAAATCGGTCTTGGAACGCAACAAAAAACCCATAAAACCGTCCATTTCAACCTTGCGAATACACAAATGCAGACTTGGGTCTTCGTATCGAGGGTTCAGAAGGCCATCTATTGCTACATCCAACCTGCCTTTTCTCACGTTGCAGCGTTTACAAATCGGCAAAAGGTTGCTCCAATCAACTACAAGCTTGGGATAGAGATGTTTGGCCTTGAAATGATCGACCTCCAAGAATTTGCTTTCAGAAGTATCAAATTTCAATTCGCAAAAGGCACATTTCCCTCGCCCCATTTCGTGAAGGCCATCTACGATGCACGGGATTCGCCATACCGTTTTTCCTGTGACTAGATATTCCGAAGTCAATTTGGCGACAAACGCGTCTGTAAGCAATGCGGGTTTGGGAATGTCAAGCAATCGGATCATGCGACTTCGGGAGGGGTCAGTGATGCCAAGTCCAGTTTCAGAAGCCTGCGTGTAACATTATTAGGGTGCAGAATTTTGTCCAACTGGTCAAAAAGTGCCTTTGCTTCAAGATAACGATCCTCGATCACGGCGTCCTTGAATTTGCGCATCAACTCGCCATAAAGATCAGAATGGGTATGATCCAGCTCCATCAAATCGTGGAGGATTTCCTCTGGAGACCACCCGCTAAAGGTCGTGTCCTTGTAATTTTTAATAGTGACACCGTTCTCAGTCGAATGCAGTACTGCGAGGTTGACTTTCTTGGCACTTTGCAAAACGAGTGGGCTATGCGTGGTCACAATGAATTGGACGTTGGGGAAATGCGTCGTCAAGTCATTGAGGATGCGCTGCTGCCAAGATGGATGAAGGTGAAGGTCGATTTCGTCAATGAGGATGACTGCGGATTCGTAGAAGGGGGTTGACGAATCGGGATAATGATCTATCATTTTTTTTGCGATGTCCGCGACCATGGCTAACATGGTTCTATACCCCATGCTAAGTTCTGCCATTGGAACTGCAGCCTCATCAATCGCAACCTCTATGAAATTTTGCACCTTTTCATTTGATCGAGCAGTCAAAGTTGCTACTTCTGGAATCACTTTCCTTATCAACTCCGCGACCATGCTAAATTGATTTTCGGCTTTCTTGTTTCCTATTTTCATCGCATAGTCCAATCTCGCTAAATACTCCTGTGCATTAATCAATCTATCGTCATGGAAAAAAGTGATCAAATTGATTGGAGAATCGACTAACTCTCCTCTCCCAAGGTATCTACCAGCACCAAATGGAAAGATCAGTAAGTTCAATAAGGAGACGGTGGTCAGTGGAAAATCAACCCAAGGGGTATCATGGTCAGCGACACGGCCAGTAGATGGCGAACGGTTATCAGGCATTTTGACCACCAAATCGCCATTTGAAAAGCAATAAGTTGCAAAAGTCCCGCCTAAAAAAACTGGAAAATCCGACGACAACGCACGAAAGGGCATAACCAAAAAGTTATCTAGGTCGGAATCTTCGTCAAGAGCATTCTCGATTCTTCTCCGAGGCATTGCGACTGGCATCATTCCCAACAGGGAAGTCAACAAAGTTGTCTTCCCTGTCCCGTTATTCCCCAATATCACGGTGAGCATAACCGGTTTGCCATCATCATCTGTGAGATCAAGCGTCTCTTTGCCTTTAAAGCACTTAACGCCCTCCACCGTTAAGGAACCAAAGTACACGGCCTTTTTTTCTGGGCTTTCTGCCATTTTTGTCGCTTTTGGATCAAATATAGGTAAAACGAGGAAAATTTGGCAAATGAGCCTAGTGTGCCAGTGTGAGATCGAGTGTGAGTGAAGAGGAGGATCGCGTCGCCTTACGGCGCCTCAATCCAATTCCCATCACCGGCGATCAAATCGATCAGCCTGTCGACAGCCTCGGCGGTTTTGACGCCTTTGTGGACGACTTCCTTGCCGCGGTAGAGGGCGATTTTGTCGGGACCGACACCGACGTAGCCGTAGTCGGCATCCGCCATTTCGCCGGGACCGTTGACGATGCAGCCCATGATGCCGATTTTGATGCCTTTGAGGTGCTCGGTGCGCTTGCGGATCCTTGCCGTCGTTTCCTGCAAGTCAAACAGCGTGCGTCCACAGCTTGGGCAACTGATATATTCCGTCTTGGTGATGCGCAGGCGACTTGCTTGAAAAATGCCGAAGGTTGTGCGGTTCGTGAGCAGATTTCCCGGACTTACCATCATGCCATCCGCCAGGCCATCCACAAATTGGGCCCCGCTGATGCCTGCAAGAAACAATTGCTGTTTGGCATCTTGCGTGAGGCGGTAGGCTTCGGGAAGGTGGTCGTCGTTGTAGAATTCGAATTCGGTCGGGAGATCCGTGTGCAAAAGTACAGGCGCTTGCACGCCCATGCCTTCGAGGGCGCAAGCGGCATAGCGCCAAGCATGTCCCGCACCGCTGCCCGTCGCATGGATCACCAAAGCCGCATTCGACAGGTCCAAGCCCTTCAATTCCTCCAATTGCGGTATGCTGATTCGAATGAAATTGAGGGACGTGTGCCGGTTGGCTGCCGCCGCAAACGCAGCAGGCGAAGGCCAAAGCGGGAAATGGGTTTCCTGGTCACGCAACACCGTCCACAATTCGGCATCGGCAATGCGCTTGAGGCCGCCGGGCAAGGCAATTGCTGGCATTTCGCTACCTGTATATATATAGTCGGCAGCCATCTCCGAAATGTTGTACTTGTCCAGGTCAGGCGCGTATAAATAACCGCAGTCAGACAGCGTGGCATAAGTCGGCGCGACCGAACTGCTGTCTGCAATCACCCTCGGAACATGGTGATTCCCCAAGTTCAGCACGGAATGGGTATCGCGACGCGTGAATTCGAAGGGGTTGTAAATGATCTCTGGGAAATTGAGAATTGAGAATTGAGAATTGAGTTGGTTTGGTTTTCCATTTTCAATTCTCAATTCTTCATTTTCCATTCTCAACCCATTCTCAAACATGTCCACCAAGAACTTCGCGACAGGGGACTCGTATTCAGGCTCTTCCGTCAAGGAAACGCGTACGGTGTCACCAATGCCATCCATGAGCAGCGCCCCGATCCCTTGCGCGGATTTGACACGTCCGTCCTCCCCTTCTCCCGCTTCCGTCACGCCGAGGTGCATCGGATAGACTTTGCCGGCCTCCATCATCTTCGCCGCCAACAGCCGATAGGCCTGCACCATCACCTGCGGATTGCTCGCCTTCATGGACAAGACGACCTGATCGTAGTTGTAGTATTCGCAGATGCGCAGGAATTCCATGGCGCTCTCGACCATGCCGAGTGGCGTGTCGCCATAACGGCTCAGGATGCGGTCACTCAGCGAACCATGGTTGGTTCCGATGCGCATGGCGGTGCCGTATTCCTTGCAAATTTTGACCAAGGGGGCGAATCGGCTGTGCAAACGCTCCAATTCGGCTTCATAGCCTGCATCCGTATAATCGATCTGCGCGAATTTTTTCTTGTCGGCGTAGTTGCCCGGATTTACACGCACCTTTTCGACGATGCGCGCAGCGACCTCGGCAGCATTGGGCGTAAAGTGAATGTCGGCGATCAAGGGCACGTTGCAACCCAAGGCACGCAAGCGCTCCTTGATGAGCCGTAGGTTCTCGGCCTCCTTGATGCTAGGCGCCGTAATGCGCACATATTCAGCGCCGCTCGCCGCCATGCGCAAGGTTTGCTGCACCGTGCCTTCGGTATCCATCGTATCGGTCGTGGTCATCGACTGAATGCGAATCGGTTTAATCCACCTAGCGCGATGTCGCCGATTTTGACCTCAATAGTTTTGAGACGCTCGCGTTGGAAAATGTTGTTGCAATATTTCATGGTCTTCAAGGACAAATCGTGATGGAATTTTTGCGATTGCTGGTGTCAGTTTTTGAAGGCACAAGTTAGGGCCTGGTCGCGACCTGTCCCTACGGGCAAAAAATTCTATTTCACAAATCCCCCAATTGCGGGCGAATGACAATATCTTCTACGACGCTGCGTGCGCTCAAATGCACCGCTGTATGCACCAAAGTGGCAATATCTTCGGCAGGGATAAAGCGCTCTTCGGGGATATTGGCACCGGCCCAGCTCTCGGTGAGGGTTGCTCCGGGAAGGACGGCGATCACGCGGATGCCTTTGGGTTTCATTTCTTCGCGCAGGCTTTTGCTGAAGCCATGCAAGCCGAATTTGGAGGCAGAATAAGAGCCGCCGGCGCTGTAGGCGGTGATGCTCGCGATGCTGCACATGTTCACCACCGTTCCTTTACCTGCAGCGATCATGTTGGGCAACAACGCCTTGCTGAGGTAATAGGCGCTGAATAGATTGGTGGCAATGAGCTTTTCGAAGATTTCATCGTCTTCCGAATGCAATTGACCAGGGAGGAAAACGCCGCCATTGTTCACGAGGACGTCGAGGGTTCCGTGCTCGGCATTGACGCGGGCAGCGAGGGCTTTCACAGCGGATTTGTCGCTGAGGTCGCAAACGTAGGTGACAAGGTTGGGCATTTCCGCCTTCGCGGCATCGAGGCCGGCTTGGCCCCTTGCGCAGATCAAAACCTTGTAACCATCCGCATAAAACCGCCTCGCAATGGCCAAACCAATGCCTTTGCTGGCGCCTGTGATCAAAATTTGCTTCATAGCATGCAAAATAAACTGAATTCCCCTACCATGGCCAAGACGATTTGCACAATCGGTGACCAAACTGAAAATACCATTGACAACGGGGTTTTGTTTGAATTGCAACCCATTTTTCTCCAAAAGACGGAAACCCACGTTGCCGGTTCCTGAAAATTGCTCAGATTGGAGGCTCTTGGAATTTGGAAAACCGAATCCTTCGACACCTTATATATATGCGCACCATTCAAATCGCAATTCCATGAAAACTTCAAAAACCATCGGGTATGGAATCCTTTTGCTCCTGCAGCTTACTTTCACCGCATTGATCGGGCTTGAGATCTTTTCAAATGCGCGGATGGACATTGGTCCGAAAGGAGTATTTGACAATCTATCCATCGATAGACCCGGCAAAGATTTCTGGATTAGCTGAATCGAACAATTTAATACCTTTACAATATGAAAACCAATAAGACCCTCTACGCCATTTTGGCCTTTGCACCACTGATTCTGCTCATTCCGATGATGCTGATGATGTTTTCCATGTTTACCGAGATCCTGGATCACCCGATGCGGTACCAAAACGGCGAAATGCCGGATTCCTTCATCGGTATCTTTCTGATGTCGATGGTCGTAGGCGTTTTCGGGCTGATCGGAATCATCATGTATGTCATTCATGCTACCAAAAACAAACACATCTCGGACAGCAATCGCACGATGTGGGTTTTGGTGATTGTATTGGCAAGCACTATCGGCATGATCGTCTACTACTTCAATTGGATTCGCAAGGAAGACGAATTAAATGCCAATTTGCCACAGGGTCAGGATCAGTGGCGGTAGATCTTATCGATTCTTTTTTCCACCTTCAATTTTCATTCGATGGAATCCAACAACAAAACGCTGTACGGCATCTTGGCTTTTGGCCCGATTGTCCTCATTCTCATTGGTTTTATCGGCATGATCGGCACCGCTGTTGCTGAGGTAGGGGCCCACAGTTCGGAACCACCCGCAATCTTCTGGGCTTTCTTCGCCTTGATCATGATCTCCGGTATACTGAGCCTGGTCAGCTTGATCATGTTTATCATTCACATCAGCCGTAACACACAGCTTGACGATGGCGCCAGGATCGGTTGGATCATCGGGATGCTGTTTGTGCATGGCGTCGTTGCCATCGTGTACTTTTTCATGTACGTCGCAAAGGATCAGCCTTTACCGGTCCAAGACTATCAGGATCCGAAGAATCCTTGGGACGCCTGAACGCGGCCCCGCCTTCGACAAAATTTTGAGTTGGAAGGCAGAATGTGAACTTTCAAAGTGTATCTTTCGAATATGAAAAAAACGAATAAGACGGTCTACGCATTGATGGCTTTTGGCCCGATCATTTTGATCATTCTGGCGATTGTGCCGATTTTTTTGGTCGCAGCCGCAGTCGATGAAGGTCGGAACACAAATCTAGATCGTGATTCGGGTCTGTTTCTGGTGTTTTTCATCATTGCCATGATGGTCGTCGGCGGAATTTTGTCGCTCGTAAGCATGATCATGTACATCATGCACATCGCCAAAAATCCTAGAATTCCTGAAGATCATCGCATTGCATGGATTCTTGGAATGGTTTTGGCAAACGGCATTACCAACATCATCTACTTTTTCGTGTACATTGCCAAGGAGGAGGAATACATTCCACCGCAACAAAATACCTCACAATGGGGGTGAGCATCGACCGCTTTGTAACCATTTCAAAGTAAATACGCTTCTGAAGTTCCGCTTTTCCTTCTTTCGTTATTCAAGGGGAGCGTCTATATTTGGGGATTCATGAAGATACTCTACCATATCGGCAGGTACTTGACGCTTTTGGGCAGCTTTTTTAAGTCGCCCGAGAAGTTTTCCGTCTATTGGAACCTGATTCTCGTCGAATGCAACGCCATTGGCGTGGGGTCGGTCCTGATCGTGGTGCTGATTTCCGTGTTTATCGGCGCGGTTATGACCGTGCAAACAGCCTATCAATTGGAGTCTCCTCTCCTACCCGACTCCTTGATCGGTACCACCGTGGCCAACAGTTCGATGCTCGAATTGGCACCCACCGTGACTTCGCTTGTGTTGGCGGGCAAGGTCGGATCTGCGATTGCTTCGCAATTGGGCACCATGCGCGTGACCGAACAGGTCGATGCGCTGGAAGTGATGGGCATCAATTCGGCGACGTATTTGATCTTCCCGAAGATTGTTGCAGCGCTGATCACGTTTCCTTTGCTGATCATCCTTGCAGCTTTTTTGCAAATGGCCGGCGGATTGGTCGCAGGCGATTTGACGGGCGAAGTTGCCTCCGTGGACTTCATCGCAGGGATGCAGGAATACTTTCAGGTATTCTACATCAACTTCATGATTCTCAAGGCTGTCGTATTCGGATTTATCATCAGTTCGATTGCAGCCTACCAAGGTTACCATGTGCGCGGTGGCGCCTTGGAAGTTGGACAAGGAAGCACCCGCGCGGTGGTGTTTTCCTGCATCGTGATTCTTCTTGCCGACTTTACGCTCGCTAAACTTTTGATCTAAGGCATGGCGATCGTCATTCAGAACATCATCAAAGGCTTCGGCGAAAAGCAGGTGCTCAAAGGCATCAGCCTCAGACTTGAGCAAGGCAAGGTCAACATGATCATTGGCGCGAGCGGTAGTGGCAAGTCGGTCATGCTCAAATGCATCGTCGGATTGATGAAGCCCGATGGTGGCTCGATCAAATACGACGACGTGGATTTCCTCTCAGCCAACTTCAAGGAAGTCAGGGAATTGCGGAAAAACATGGGAATGCTGTTTCAGTATTCGGCCTTGTTTGACTCGATGACCGTCGAGGAAAATGTCGGCTTTCCCTTGAAATTGTACACCAAATTGTCGGCCAAGGAGATCAAAAAACAGGTTCAATCCTGCCTTGACCGCGTGAATATGACCGGTACCAACCACTTGTTTCCCGCAGAATTGTCGGGCGGCATGATGAAAAGGGTCGGTATCGCCCGTGCGATTGTACTGAATCCCAAGTATCTTTTTTGCGACGAACCCAATTCGGGCCTTGACCCTTTGACTTCGAAGGTGATCGATGAGCTGATTCAAGACATTACGGCAGAATACAATACCTGTACCGTTGTGGTCTCCCACGACATGAACTCGGTGATCAACATCAGCGACAACATCATGTTCCTGCACAAGGGCCAAAAGGAATGGGAAGGTGACAAGCGTGCGATTATGCATTCGGGGAATGACAGCCTTGACAAGTTTGTCTTTGTTTCTGACCTGATCAACCGAGACTTGTTTGCCAATGGCCCAAATGCTCCGAAGGATTTGCCAGATTTGGAGAAAAAAGAGGCGGAAAAGCAACCGGGGAACAAGGAACAGGAACTTGAAACCTCCGTTCAATCCGAACCGGAAACGCCGATCGTCGAAAATCTTTTGGAAGAAGCTGCAAATGCTCCGGAGTCAGTAGAAAAACCGGAGGTCGCGCTGAGTCCCGAGGAGGAAATTGATCCGCAACCGGAGGTCCCGCCTACCGAATCCTAATCCAAGAAAGCAGTTGCTGCAAGAGCCCGTGGTCAAATCCTTGACTACGCTACAGTACTTTCCGGAAAATTGGTAACTTCGTTCGAATGCTGACACAAACTGTGTCGGGCAGTACCAACTTGCGATTGTAGGATTCATTTTGCATGCGGAGATTTGCTTTTTTGCAACAACCAGGTGATTCACCAAGGATTTCGATTCCTCTTGGATGGGTCGCAACATTCTTACTGTTGACGATTTTGGCAAGTTGCCGTCCTGATGGCATAGAGCTTTCGCAGAAATATCCGGATTACATCGGCAGGATCATGCGGCGAAATTGTGCCACCAAGGGTTGCCATACGCAAGAAAGTGCGGAGGCTGCTGCCGGATTGAATTTGGAGACATGGGACAAGTTGTTTGAAGGCGCAGCAGGTGGCAGTCCGGTGATTCCCTATTCGCCCGACCAAAGTTACTTATTGTATGCGATCAACACGGATACAAGCCTGGGGCCTACCCTTGCGCCGACGATGCCGATTGGAAGACCGGCTTTGACCCATGCGGAGTATATGGACATTCGGCAGTGGATCCTCGAAGGCGCGCGCAATGAAGACGGAAAGGAAAGATTTCCCGCTGAATCCGGTCGCAGGAAATGGTATGTCGCCAACAAGGGCTGCGACCGTGTTGCTGTCGTGGACGCAGAAAGCAGGCAGATCATGCGCTATGTGGAAGTCGGTGCCAATCCCGTTGCCTTGGAGCTACCGCATGCCCTTGTGATGTCGCCCGATCAGCGCTCATTTTACGTGATTTTCTCAATGTTTAGCCCCCATATCGAACAATACAGTACCCTCACCGACGAAAAAATTGCAAGTATTTCGCTGGGGCACAATGGCTGGAATTCGATGTGCATCAGTCCAGATGGAAAGTTGGGATTTGTGGTCGCGGAACAAATGCGGGAGGTATTGGTGCTTGATCTGACAACACATCAAATCGCAGCTCCGTCTGTAACAACCTTTCAGGATGTACACGGCCCTGTGGTGCATCCCTTTCAACGGAAACTCTATCTGCCTCAGCCTTTGCGCAGTGGCATGTATGTAATGACTTTTGATCAAATGGGTGTACTAAGCAACCCCTCCACGGTGGATCTTGTACAAGGAGTAAACCCTGCGCAACCTGGCAATCTTTGGCCGTACAAAATTGTATTCTCTCCCGACGCCTCCAAGTACTTTGTCGCTTGTCGCAACAGCAATGAGGTGCGCGTATTCAGTGCGCTCAACGATAGTTTGATACAGGTCATCCGAGTCGGTGATTTTCCAGTGGACTTGGCAATATCGGCGGCGACTGGACATCTCTTGGTGGCCTGTCAGGAAGATACGACATTTGTCAACGGAACAGCAACAACACGTGGCTCTGTATCGGTAATCAACTTACAATCAGGCCAATTGGCGCGGACTTTATATACTGGATTCCAGCCAGGTGCAATTGGTATCGATCCCGTTTCAGGGTTAGCTGTGGTAACCAACCGCAACTTATTGGGCAATTCGTCAGGGCAGCACCATCCATCTCCCTGCGGTGGGGTCAACGGGTACCTTACCATGATCGACCTTCAGAATTTGGAGCTTGTGAACGGCTACAAATATGAATTACTCGCAGACCCGGCAGCGGTTGCCGTGAAGCAGTGAGTTTTTTTTGGGTTTTTGTCAGTTTTCAAGCGAATTGCGCCCAACTCCGTTGCGATTATTGCATTTCCAGCAAAAAGTGCGATCTTGTCTCATCTTTTGTCAACTAATATCAATTCTATTTCGATCAGGATTCAACTATGGAAAAACTCTACAATTCAAGAATGTGGCTGATTGTTTTTGCAAGCATGGTTTTTCGACCGTCGCTTTACGCTCAGCCGTTCCAACAACCAATGCAGGTTCCACAGCTTATTGACGCTGCAACGGTGAACCTGACGATGGATGTTGAATACCATAATTTCAGCGGAATCACGGGGGATAGCTTGAATGTCAATATCAAGACATTTGCCTACAACTCACCACAAGCGCTTGGAACCAATACCTACCTTGGTCCGACCTTGCGTTGGTTGGAAGGCCGCCATCAGACCATCAACATAACCAACAACTTACCTGGCAGTGACACATCTACGGTTCATTGGCACGGCGCCCACATCCCGGCATGGACCGACGGTGGCCCTCACCAAAAAATCAACCCGCAGGGTGGAACCTTTAGCCCTGATTTTGAAGTCCTTGACTCAGCATGTACACTTTGGTATCACCCACATGGTTTGGATGAAACTTATGTGCAAGTGCAAATGGGCTTGGCAGGTACGATCGTAGTGAATGAGGCGAGTGATGCCCTTGGTGCATTGCTACCCCACACGTACGGGCAAGACGATTTCCCGATCATCATCCAAGACATTTTTTTCCAGCGCTCCACGATCAATCCTGATTCATTTTCCATTGATACTGGCAAAGTTGGATTGGGACGAAGGGTAATCATGAATGGAAATATCCGCCCCTACCTGGATGTCCCGCCACAAAATGTACGTTTCCGCATTCTGAATGGATCGACACGGTTGCCTTATCCCCTTTGGATTGGCCCGAATAAGAACCAGCATCTTCCTTTCAAGCTCACAGGAAGCGATGGCGGTTACCTACCCGATAGTGCTAGAACCGTCACGACAATCCTCACCGCACCGGGCACCCGCAACGAAATCGTCTTTGACTTTTCAGCCTACGCAGGTCAGACACTCTATATGACAACTGTGAGCGGCGAAAGCGCCCAAGACTCGTTGGTTTTGCAGTTCAGAGTAGGCGCTCTTCCCACCGCACCCCTTGGAATCGTACCTGCAACGTTTCCCGCCCATGATGTATATCCCTATGGGGCATTTACTAAGACGCGTACGAAAAAATTGCTGGGGAATAGTGCCAATGGCCCGCATCCAGGGCTTTTCAACATTAACAATTTGCAATTTGTGCCCGAGACAATCAATGACACCATTAACCTTGGAGATACCGAAGTTTGGACCATTGAAAACCGCACCAACAAGCCTCACCCATTCCATATCCATGACATCCAATTCTATGTAATTGACGTGAAGGATACGAATGGTGTTACCCAGCCAATGCCCGTCGAATATCTCGGTCGCAAGGACGATATCTGGATTCTACCAGGCGACGTGGTCCGCTTTGTCACCAAGTTTGATGACTTCGGGAGCCCCATGCCTTTTGAGGTGGCGACGGAGACTTATATGTATCACTGCCACATCTTGCCCCATGAAGATGGGATGTATGCCGCATCCAACGTGCATGCGGGGATGATGCTGCAGTTTGCAGTATGGGATGGCACGGTAAGGATCACGGAAGCTCAAGAAATCGGCGATGGAATGCAGCTTTATCCCAATCCGGCGCATGATGTATTGCACCTGCGCGGGGAGAGTCGCATACCGAGCGAACTTCGGATTTATGACATTCAAGGTCGTTTGTTGCACAAGGAAGCTTTGAGCGCATTCAATGGTGATGTAAGTATTCCTGTGGCTGACCTTGCGGTTGGAATGATCCTCGTCGAATGGAGCTCTGCCAAGGGCACATTCACAAAAAAGGTCGTTTTGCACTGATTGTTCGTGCATCGATCCATTGAAATGGCTACCCGATTCGGGTAGCCATTTCGCTTTATGGAAAATGGGGTTCATTGTTATCCATAGGGCAGCAAAATTTCCAAAACCCCTATAATCAGTCGATTAAAATTAAAGACGGATTAAAAATGGAAAGCATCACTGATTTCCATATCCCGTTTCAGAAAAATTTGCAATATTTGCACTGTCAACTATTTTCCACCCTTTAATCAATCAGTATGAGAAAAATTTCTACATTATTCTTGTTTTTGCTTGTTTGTACCGCCGCTTTTGGGCAAAATACGCCGGAACTGCTCTGGTACAAATTTGATGGTACGGGCACAAGTGTTCCCAACTTGGCCTCCTCACCTCCCCCCGGCACCACTACTGCTACGCTTATGGGCGGGCTCACCCAAGGCGGTTCAGACATTTGTGACGGGACAGTAATTGGTACAGGTATTTCTTCTACAACCGATTACGTCAATACTGGCTGGGCAACCAATTTGTCTGGTACATCTTGGACGATTTCCTTCCGCACCAAAGACATCACTCCTAGCTCCACGCTGTTCTATGTTTTTGGGGATGCAGGAGCGGGAACCTTCCGTTGTTTCACAAATGGCGTGGCTGGTCCAAACAACTGGTGGCTACGTGGTGGTTTTACCGATGTTTCGCTCAATGGTGGAGCCATCGTAGGGCCAACGATGAACACCTTTGTTTATGACATGGGCCTTGGAAACATCAAAGCATATCTGAATGGCGTGCTTGTGAACACTGTGGCACAAACCGGACCAACGATCGCTGGTGCTGGCCCATTGAAAGTCGTAGGCTATAGCAGCAATGTTGGTGCACCTGCTGGCGGAAAATTGGATGATTTCCGTGTGTATAACCGTGCATTGAGCGCCCAAGAAGTTTTGGACATCTACAACGGTGTCAACAACAACTTCCTTCCTGCGGATCAATTGCTTTGTGCAAATGATTCCATCGCGGTTGGTAGCAGCATTAATGGTACGTATTCTTGGAATACTGGCGCATCGACCGATTCCATTTGGGTTGACAGCGCAGGTCAATACATCGCCACACTGGCAAGCACCTGCGCCAATGGCACCGATACCGTGAACATCATTGCCGCTCCTGCCCTTCCAATGGCTGGTTTTGCAGGTCCTGATGATACCATTTGTGTGGGTGACACCCTTTCCTTGGGCTATTCTACGACTGATAGCATCCTTTGGAGCACGGGTGCAACGACTGACAGCATCTGGGTGAGTTCACCTGGCCAATACGAAGTGGCCATCACGGGCTACTGCGGTACGGTGCGTGATACGGTGCGCATTGACTCTTCAGCCTTGATTTATGCTGGATTTGCGGTTGCCGACACCAACGGCGGTTGCGTCGGAGATACCATCAGTTTGATGACGACTTCGCCATTCAGCAGCTATGTTTGGAGCACGGGCGACAGCACGCAAACGATCTGGGTAACGGGCGGCGGCAGCTATACCGTCAATGTCATGGATGGTTGCGGTTCCGGCGTCGATACGGTCGAAGTTGATCCATTTATCGTCGGCCCAAGTGCTGCCTTCACTTCCTCCGTCAACATGATGGATGCATCGTTTACCGACAATTCCACCGGCAGCAACCTTGCGTATGCTTGGAATTTCGGTGATGGCAACACGTCAACAACCGCTGCTCCGACCCATACCTACGCAGCCAATGGCACCTATATCGTGACGTTGACTGTCTCCAATGCATGCGGTTCGTCGATGTCGACCGACACCGTTGTGATCAACTTCATTGGTATTGCCAATCCATCCAACATGGATGTGAATGTCTATCCAAACCCTGCCCACGACCGCGTGATGGTGGCCACGGACCTGACTGAAATCCAAGACCTTCGCGTTTCGATCGTTTCCTTGATGGGTCAGGTAATGGTGGAGCAACAATTTACAGCTGTGAATGGCAGCTTCCGCCAAGCGCTGGACCTGAACGCATTGGCAGCTGGCGTTTATTTCCTCCAAGTCGAAGGCACTGCTGGCAAGCACGTGACACGTCTGGTTGTGGAGTAATTCCTGCCTTTAGGATTTCAAAAAAAAGCCGCCCGCAGATTTTCTGTGGGCGGCTTTTACGGGTTTCAGAGGTCAAGGGCCCGAACCGCCGAATTAGATCAACGGCGGCGTTGGTTTCAGGCTCGCCTGGAACCAGGCCGGGGGGAAAGCCGAAAGCCCCTTGAAAGTTCTTAAAAAAATTAAAACAAAAAAAATTCAAAAAAATTATAAACAAATTCCCAACCAGAACCAAACCGCCCGCCGATTGCATTTTTTCCCCGCAAAAGGGGGGACCATTCTTTTCCCCCTCCCTTTTTTTTCAAAAAATTTCCAATATCCCGGAATAACAGGGAGTAAGCCCCTAAAAAAATAATATCTTTCCCCCGCCCCCCCCCCTCGCCGCCCCCCAACCCACTACCTATTCTTGTTTTTTGTGCCCCCCCCCCCCCAAAACCCCCCCCAAGGAAAGAAAAGAAAAAAAAAAATTTTTATTTCTAAAGAAAAAAAAAGAATTGTTTTTTTCTTGGGTGGCGGAGGTTTTTTTTCCCCCCGCCGGCGCGCGCCCAAAAAAATTTCTTAATAAAAAAACGGGGGGGGAGTCCCGGCCCGAGGCCCGGGCCCCCGGACCCCCAAACCGGAGGGCCAAAGAAAAAAAGAGAGAATGGGGGAGCGGGGGGGGGGGGGGGGGGGAACCCATTCTTTCCCCCCCCCCCCCCCCCCCCCCCACCCTAAAAATTTTTTTTTTTTTTAAATAAAAAAAAAAACAAACCCAGCGGCCGCGGGGAGGGCCCCCCCCAGAAAAATAGCCCCGGGGGAGGGGGAAAGGAGAAAAAATTTTTGGGAGGTCCCCCAACCCCCCAAAGTTTTAAAAAAGGAGGGCGGGCCGGGTTGGGAAGGGGGGAAAAAAAAAACGACCCCCCCCCGCCCCCCCCCCCCTCCCTCTCTTTCCCTTATTCCATTTTTTTAGTGAAAATTTCCGGGGGCACGGCCCGGGCCCGCGCCCGTTTGGTTGGCGTTAGGAAGAAGAGAATGGAAAAAAGGGGGGAGGGGGTGAAAAATTGGGTTGGGGGGAAGGGGAAAAAAAAAAAAAAAAAAAAAAAAAAAAAAATTAAATAAAAAAAAAAATTAATAAAAAAATTAATTAGTTAAAAAATTATGGAGAAAAAAACAAGAAAAAAAAAACCTCACCGTTTGTTCTCCTTCAACCGCGCCTGATAGGCAAACAATTCGTCGCGGAGACGGGCGGCTTCCACGAAGTTGAGTTCTTTGGAGGCGGCTTCCATGTCTTTGCGCAGGATTTTGATGCGTTCCTCGATGACGGGAACCGTCAGGTATTCGGCTTCACCTTCGGCGACCGACCACGTATTTTCGGGTTCCAGCTCGGCTTCGCCTTTGAGACGGCGGCCCAAGGCACTGCCGAATACATCGATGTTCTCGCGCTGAATGGTCTGCGGTGTGATACCATGCTTTTCGTTGTAGTCCATCTGGATGCGGCGGCGGCGCGTGGTCTCGTCCATCAGCTGCTTCATCGCGGGCGTGATCTTGTCCGCGTACAGGATCACGCGCCCGTCCACGTTACGCGCAGCGCGCCCTGCGGTCTGTATAAGCGCCTGGGCCGAACGCAAAAAGCCTTCCTTGTCCGCATCCAAAATGGCCACGAGCGTCACCTCGGGCAAGTCCAACCCTTCCCGTAGCAGGTTCACGCCGACCAAAACATCGATTTTTCCCGAACGTAGGTCATGCAAAATGTCCACCCGCTCCAGGGATTCCACTTCGCTGTGAATATAGCGGCATTTGATCTTCAAATCCGCGAGGTAACGTGCCATTTCCTCGGCCATGCGCTTGGTCAACGTCGTAACGAGCGTCCGTTCGCCACGTTTGGTGCGCTCGTCGATTTCTTCCAGCAAGTCATCGACTTGGTTGATCAGTGGCCTGACTTCGACTTCAGGATCAAGCAACCCTGTCGGACGCACGATTTGCTCGACGACGACACCGCCTGCGGCTTGCAATTCAAAATCAGCTGGCGTTGCGCTGACATAAATGACTTGGTTGATCATGCTGTCAAACTCGTCAAATTTCTGCGGACGGTTGTCCATTGCACTGGGCAGACGGAATCCATGCTCAACAAGGACCATTTTGCGGCTTTTGTCCCCGCCGGACATGCCGCGGATTTGTGGAATGGTCACGTGACTTTCGTCAAGCACCATCAAATAATCCTCGGGAAAATAGTCGAGCAAACAATAGGGACGGCTGCCGGCATCCCGAAAACTCAGGTACCGGGAATAGTTTTCGATTCCGGAGCAATAGCCGAGTTCGCGCATCATTTCAAGGTCAAACTCGGTGCGCTCGAGGAGGCGCTGCGCTTCGATGAACATGCCGACCGACTTGAAATAGTTCACCCGGTCCATCAATTCGGCTTGGATTTGCTTGATGGCGGTTTGCAAAGCGTCCTTCGGGGTCACGAAAAGATTTGCAGGGAAGATCGTATAAGCGGTCAAGGATTCCTGTTTACGACCGGATTCTGGATCAAAAATCTGGATTTTCTCGACTTCGTCCCCGAAAAACATCACCCGCAAGCCGTAGTCATCGTAGGCCGGAAAAACATCGACGGTATCGCCCTTGACGCGAAAATTCCCCCGTTTGAATTCTGCTGTGGTGCGGCTGTAAAACAGGTCGACGAGTTTGTTCAGAAAGGCATTCAGCGAAATCTTCTCCCCTTCCTTGAAGCTCCAGATATTGGCCTTGAAGTCCTCGGGGCGGCCCATACCGTAGATCGCAGAAACGGAGGAAACAATGATCACATCCTTGCGTCCGGAAAGCAATGCAGAAGTCGCGCGCAAACGCAGCTTTTCAATTTCCTGGTTGATGCTCAGGTCCTTCTCAATGTAGGTATTGGTCGCGGGAATGAAGGCTTCGGGCTGATAATAGTCGTAATAGCTGATGAAGTATTCGACGAGATTGTCGGGGAAAAAGGTTTTGAATTCGCCGTAGAGTTGGGCCGCAAGCGTTTTGTTGTGGCTCATGATGATCGTCGGACGCTGCACCTCCTGGATAACATTCGCGATCGTGAAAGTCTTGCCGGAACCCGTCACACCCAACAAAACTTGGTGCCGGTCACCGGATTCCAAACCTTCGACAAGTTGTTTGATCGCGTCGGGCTGATCACCGGCAGGCGTGTAGGATGACTGAAGTACAAATTCCTTTTCCATGACCAATTTCCGGTTCGCTGTCCTCTCCTGCCCTTCCCTACCGGATTCCAAAACTTGGCAAAGTTAGCCGAATGTGCGCAATCAGGACGAAAACTGTTTGCTTTACTTCAAATCCTTCTCAAGTGGATTTTGCCTAGCTTCGCCAAGACAAATCGACGGAAATTGAGGCGTCGCCGCGGCATCACCTCTTCCATCAATTCGTTGGAAGCCGCAATTGCAGCTCGGCGTTTATGCGTTTGAGCAGATCATCCTTGGTCCAACAATCCTATTGCAATTCCGTCAATTACAGGGGCGATAGTGGCCGGCATTATTGCAATTAGGCAGCCTTAAGTACGGGTATTCGAATCGGGTTTCCGATCCGGATTTTGTACAGCGATCATTTTACCGAATTATCGTTCCACATCGAAAGATCGCGTGGAAGTTCTCGTACACGCCTCCAAGCGCGTTGTCGTGGCTCCGGTTCGGCTTGGGCCTTTGGATTCACTGCAACAAACCTAGCCCTAAACAAAAATCTTCGGCACCCGCCCCTTTGGGAGCAAAATGCCGAAGATTTTGAAACAGCTACCTTTCAGCAACTGCGGGAACTGAACGGGGATTACTCCACGCGCAGCATGTGCGTCGATTGACCGCTTGCCGATTGCATACGCAGCATGTACACGCCTGCAGGCAGGTCGCGCAGTTGCACGTCTTCGGTCACGCGGCCGCTGACTTCGCCGAGGTCACGGGCATACACCACTTGACCGGCCAGGTTTTGAACCGTCATGGTCACTTGCTCAGCGATGCCGAGGTCAAATGTCACACGGAACTTGCCTGCATTCGGATTGGGGAATACGGATACCGAACCATTTGCAAAACCTGCATTGAGTCCAACGACCGTCACGGACTGCGTCGTCGTATCGCTACCGCAAGCATTGGTGACGATCAAAGTGGCAGTGTAAGAGCCCGGGGCGTAGGTATGCGTAGGATTCTGCACTGTGCTTGTGTTGCCATCACCAAATGACCATGCATAGGTCGTTGCACCCGTTGAGGTGCTGGTGAAGGTGTAGTCAAGTCCGGCGCCGCCAACGGTAAAGGTGTAGCTTGCAGCGGGTGAAACTGCAGTGGTTACCGCAACCGTGTCCATTCCAGCGCAACCATTTGAATCACTTACAGCAACGGAATAGCTGCCTGCGGCAGAAACAGAAATCGTCTGTGTCGCGCTGTTGTTGCTCCAAAGGTAGCTCGAACCTGGGTTGCCAGCATCCAAGGTAGCGGATGCACCATTGCAAAGCACGAGGTCTTGCCCAAGGCTTACGACAGGCGATGCAGCAATTTGGACGTTGACAGAATCCCAACCTTGGCAACCAATCGAGTCAGAAACCAACACCGAATAGGCACCGGAAGTCGTCACCGTGATGGAGGAGGTCGTGGCGTTGTTGCTCCAGAGATAGGCAGCGGCACCGATACCAGCGTTCAGAACATAGCTGTCGCAGCCCACCGTGTCAGCACCGAGGTTCACCACGGGTACAGGATTCACGTTCAATACGATCGTGTCACGCAAGGTACCGCAAGTCGTGATAACATCGACGGAGTAGGTGCCGGATGAATTCGCAGTCAAGGTATTGGCCGTGTCGCCTGTGCTCCAGACTACCGTTGCGCCGGGCCAGTTACCAGCATCCAAGGTGTAGCTGTCACAAGCGCTTGTGTCTGCGCCAAGATCCACAGCTGTGTTGGGATCCACCACAACCACATAAACGGAGTCCGTATTGACACACAAGCCACTGGTGAAGGTGACACCATAGTAACCCGTGGTGCTCACAGTCAAATTACTTGTGGTAGCACCCGTGTTCCAGAGATAGGTATCAGTTCCCAGACCTGCGTTGGCATCCAAAGACACTGTGGAAGGTGAACAAACCAATTGGTCATCGCCGAGCCATACACCGTCATAGATGCGCACGTCATCAAAGGCAACGCCATCGTCTGTGACAGAACCGTCTGATGCGAAATTGAAACGGATCTTCACGTTGGCTTGGTTGCCTAGACCCGTCAAGTGGTGCTTGGCAGTGACCCATCCACCGCTACCATCCGAGCTGGCGTTGCGTCCTGACCATCCATCTTGGAAGCCACCAGGGTTTCCAGTGATGGAGTTGTCAGTGTACCAGTTGAGCGGGTCGCCAAATGCGCCGATGATGCTCCAAGTTGTGCCGCCATCGGTAGATGCCGTGATGTTCATGCCATCCCAAGAAAATTCGGCATTCCACCAGACACGCACAGAGATCACAGGATCGCAGACGTTGCTGAAGTCAAAGCAAGGACCTTCTACCCACGAGAAGTCATTGTCCAGATATAATCCTGTCAAGCCACCTGTGACAAAACAGTTTGCGCCGCTTGCAGCACTGTTGATCACCGACTTGGCAGGTGTACCAAATGCCCAAGTTCCAGCACTACCATTGGTGATCCGCCAGCCATTCTGACCTGCTTCAAAGTTTTCAAAATAAGGCAAGCTGGAGATGATCGGAATTCCGATGGTCACAACACTGGTTGAGTCATTGCCGCTATTGGTATCCAAGCCATAGCTGGACCATGCATTGATCGTCACGGTCGACGGGCCAGAAAGGTCGGCGCCACCATTGACGAAGGTGTAGGTAACGGTATCTCCTGGCAAAATCGCATTCGACAGCACCACAGTATCGATCACTGTATTTCCAAGGATTTGGAAAGAAAGGTAGATCGTCTCACCGGCATTGA